>JAJTBK010000366.1 GCA_021286965.1 Comamonadaceae bacterium
CAGCGCGTGCGCGATGGCCAGCGAGCCGTCGCCGCCCACCGTCACCAGGGCGTCGATGCCGGCGCGGGCGAAGGCGGCCAGCAGCTCATCGGAGCGGTCGATCTCGCGCACGCTGCCATCGGCCTGCAGCTGCGGGAAAGAAAAGGGGTTGCCCTTGTTGGTCGTGCCCAGGATGGTGCCGCCCAGGTGTGCAATGCCGCGCACCGCCTCGTGCGTGAGCGGCAGCAGGCCGCCCTGCGGGTAGCGCTCGGGCAGCAGCAGGCCGTTGTAGCCATCGCGGATACCGACGCATTCCCAGCCCCGGCGCAGCGCCGCCGAGACGGTGGCGCGGATGACCGCGTTCAGGCCGGGAGCGTCGCCCCCGCCGGTGCTGATCGCCAGGCGCCGTATCGGTGCGTTCATGCCGCCCTCCTCTTACTTAATCAGCTGCAGGATGTCCTTGAAGTCCGGGTGCTCACAGCTGCGCAGCCACTCGAACAGCACCATCTCGGTCGTCACCAGCTCGGCGCCGGCGCCGGCCAGGCGGTCAAAGGCGGCATCGCGGTTGCGCTCGGTGCGCGAGCCGCAGGCATCGGTGACGACCCAGACGTCGAACTCGTCCTCGACCAGCTGCAGCGCCGTCTGCAGCAGGCAGACATGGGTTTCGCAGCCGGCAATGACGATGCCCGGGCGCGCCGGCCCCTGGGGCTGGGGCTTTTGCAGGTGCTTGGGCAGGCTGCGGGCATTGCCGCCCTGGGCGCGCTGGGGCGGGTTGAGCCATTCGCCCAAGCCCTCTTCCGTGGCGCTGAAATGCATCTTCGAGAGCGTCTGGCGGCACAGCGCGCGCAGCTGCGCGTCGTTCGGGCCCAGGCGCGAGGGATTTTGCTCCGTGCCCCACACCGGCACGTCCAGCAGCTGCGCCGCCTGCGCCAGGCGCCGGGCGTTGGCCAGCACGGCGGCGCCATCGTGGATGACGGGCATCAGGCGCTCCTGGTAATCGACCAGGACGAGTTGCGATTCTTCGGCGTCAAGCAGCATGGCGGGGCTTTCTTCTGTCTAAAACGTTGATTGTCGCCCAGGCGAACGGCCGAACAAGCGGGCTGATCCCGGTCAAATTTACCGACCGTTTCATTTGCCCCTACGGCGCAGCGTGGTACTCTCGCCCCCCATGTCCAGATGGTTGTGCCTTCTTTTGCTGGTATGTGCCACGGCCCACGCGGCGCCCGATACGCCAGCCCCCAGCAGCTCCGAAACCAAAGCGCAGTTTCTCTTCTCGCAAGAGAAGATGCAGCTGACCCTGACGCAATTCGAGGAAATGCGCGCCAACATGGCCGGCCGCACCTCGGATCTGGTCGTCACGGCCATGGGTTTTCTGGGCGTGCCCTACCGCCGGGGCGGCAACACCGCCGCCACCGGCTTTGATTGCAGCGGCTTCGTGCGCTCCATGTACGAGCAAAGCCTGGGCCTGATCCTGCCGCGCAAGGCGTCGGATCAGGCGCAAGCCTCCGAGAGCATCGAGCGCCACGACCTGCAGCCGGGCGACCTGGTGTTCTTCAACACCATGCGCCGCTCGTTCAGCCACGTCGGCATCTACATTGGCGAGGGCAAATTCATCCACTCGCCCCGCAGCGGCCAACAGGTGCGCGTGGAGAACATGGATGAGTCCTACTGGCGCCTGCGCTTCAACGGTGCGCGCCGCGTCACCGTCGAAGCGCTGCAAAAATAATCACGCCGGTGCCTGGTACACCAGCACCTTGAGGGCGCGCTCCTCGTCCACATCGGCAAACACCGCAGGGTTTGCCACCCGCTCGACAAAACGCAGGCCCGGGGCCTGCGTTTGCATTTGGGCGTGCAGAAAATCGCAACCGAGCTCGGGCGCATTCAGGCACAGCAGGGCATAGCCACCGGGTGCCAGCAGCTCGGGCAGGCGGCGCAACAGCCGGGCGTAGTCCTTGGTGGCGACGAAGCTGCCCTTTTGAAAGCTCGGCGGGTCGATGATGACCAGCCCGTAGGGCCCGCTGCGCGTGATCTTGCCCCAGGAAGAAAAAATATCGTGCGCCAAAAAGCTCGCGCCCTGCAGCGCGTTGAGCTGGTGGTTGTGCTGCCCCAGGGCGATGGCGCCACGCGCCATGTCCACGTTCACCACCTGGCGCGCACCCGCCTGCAATGCCGCCACCGAGAAGGCGCAGCTGTAGGCAAAAAGATTGAGCACCTTGGGACCCTGCCCTGTCTGCGCACACCATTGCGCCACCTGGGCGCGCACCCAGCGCCGGCCCGCCGCCATGTCCAGAAACAAGCCGTGGTTCTGCCCCTTGAGCAGCTGCACGCGATAGCGCGCACCGTCCTCGCACACCACATGCGGCTCGGGCAGGCGGCCGGCCATCAGCTGCGTGCTGCTTTCACCTTGCAGGCGCAGCGCCTGGCCGCGCTCCTGGTACACCCAGGTCAGTGGCGTATCCGGGTTCGACGCAAAGCCCCACCGCGCCCAGCACGCCTGCAGCGCCGCCTCCACCTGCGCCAGCTGCGCGGGGGTGGCCGGGGCAAAGCTGGTGAGCACCAAGGCGGGCGGATAGCTGTCGAGCGTCCACTGCTCGCAACCGGCAAAGCGCCCTCCCCGGCCATGAAAAATACGCTGCGCATCACCCGGCGGCGGCATGTGCGCAATGGCGTCCAAGAGCGCCTGCATCAGCCGGGCTGCCCAGGCTGGTAGTGGCCCGCCTCCGCACGAAACGGTATCGCCAACCGGTTCCAGCCGTTGATGGCGATCACCGCCAGGGTCAGATCAACCAGGGCCTTGTCGCCAAATGCCGCCTGCGCCTGGGCATACACGGCGTCCGGCACGCCATGCGCGCCCAGCTGCGTCACGGCCTCGGCCCAGGCCAGGGCCGCCTGTTCACGGGGGCTGAAGAGCTCCGTCTCGCGCCAGGCGGACAGCAGGTACAGGCGCTGTTCAGTTTCGCCGGCAACGCGCGCATCCTTGGTGTGCATGTCCAGGCAAAAGGCGCAGCCGTTGATTTGCGACACCCGGGTCTTGACGAGTTCGAGCAGGCTGTGCTCCAGGCCGCTGCTGCGGCTGTACTGCTCCAGGCCCAGCATGGCCTGGAAGGCGGCAGGGCTGGCCTGGCGGTAGTCAAGGCGTTGTTTCATGGTCGGTCGCTCCATTCAATAAAAAATCACGCAGCACCACGGCGTTGTTCATCTCGGCGCTGTGGGCGGAATAAATCAGGGTGACGGTGCCAGCCTGCGCCTGCGCGCGCAGTGCCTGCACCGCCTCGGGCCGGGCAGCCAGCTCGGCGCGGTAGCGCTGCTGGAATTCGGGCCAGCGCCCGGGTTCGTGCTGGAACCACTGGCGCAGCGCCGTGCTGGGCGCCAGCTCCTTGGTCCAGCCGGCCAGCGCCAGGGCCTCTTTTTTCAGGCCGCGCGGCCACAGCCGATCGACCAGGATGCGCGCCCCGTCCTCGGGCGTGGGGCCGTCGTAGGCGCGCTGCAAGCGGATATGGGCGGCAGGAATGGATGCGGGCATAGCGTAAACCTTCCAAACAAAATGGCCGCAGCGCCATGCACAGCAAGCGCAACCAGCTATTTAAACCATAGCATAGGGCCAAACCGGCGCCCGCAGCAAACCCCGCTGGGGCGCAGGAAAATAATACGCTTGCACATTATTTCCCTGCCCATGCCCTGGAAACACTGGTCCGCCGAACGCATCGGCCTGGCCCTGGCCGCCCTGGCGGCGCTGGGTTTTTCGTTCAAGGCGATTTTCGTCAAGCTCGCCTACGCCGTGCCGCAGGCGCAGGCGGTCGATGCCGTGACCCTGCTGGCGCTGCGCATGGCGCTGTCACTGCCGGTGTTTGCCTGGGTCGGCTGGCGGGCCGGGCGCACGCTGGCACCGCTGACGCCGCGCGACTGGCTGGCGGTGCTGGCGCTGGGCCTGCTCGGTTACTACGGCGCCAGTATTCTGGACTTCATGGGTCTGCAGTACATCAGCGCCAGCCTGGAGCGGCTGATTCTTTTTACCTACCCCACGCTCACGCTGCTGCTCGGCGTGCTGTTCCTGGGCCAGCGCACCACGCGCGCCCAGGTCGTGGCGCTGCTGCTGTCCTACCTCGGCATTGGCCTGGCCTTTGCACACGACCTGCGGGTGGCGGGCGACCTGCACAGCGTGCTGCTCGGCGCGGCGCTGGTGCTGGGCTCGGCCCTGTCCTACGCCTTCTACCAGGCGGGCAGCGAGCCGGCCATCGCCCGCCTGGGGGCGGCGCGCTTTACGGCCCTGGCGCTACTGGTCTCGACCCTGGCGACGCTGCTGCACTTTGCCCTGCGCCAACCCCTGGCCGCCTTGCGCCAGCCGGCACCGGTGTACCTGTATGCCCTGGGCATGGCGATTTTCTCCACCGTGCTGCCGGTGTTCATGACCTCGGCCGCCATCCGGCGCATCGGTGCGGCGCGCACGGCGCTGATCGGTACCCTGGGGCCGGTGTTGACGATTTTCTTCAGCGCCGGCCTGCTCGACGAACCGCTGTCGCCCGCACAGCTGCTCGGTGCCGCGCTGGTCGTAGGCGGGGTGGTGCTCATCGGGCGCAGCAAGGCTTGAGGATAAAAAAGCCGCGCAAGCCTTTCTCAGCTTGCGCGGCCAGCTCTTAAAAAAAGAGCAGTTGGCGCTTTAGCGGCGTGCCGGCGGCACGTCGGTGCAGCTGCCGTGCGCCACCTCGGCGGCCATGCCGATGCTCTCGCCCAGCGTCGGGTGCGGGTGGATGGTCTTGCCGATATCGACGCTGTCCGCACCCATTTCGATCGCCAGGGCGATCTCGCCAATCATGTCACCCGCATGCGTGCCGACAATGCCGCCGCCCAGGATGCGGTGCGTGGCCGCGTCGAAAAGCAGCTTGGTGAAGCCTTCGTCGCGGCCATTGGCAATGGCGCGGCCCGACGCCGCCCAGGGAAACAGCCCCTTCTTCACCTGGATGCCCTGCGCCTTGGCCTGCTCTTCGGTCAGGCCGACCCAGGCGACCTCGGGGTCGGTGTAGGCCACGCTGGGGATGACGCGGGCGTTGAAGGCGCTGGCAGCCAGCTCCTTGTTGCCCTGCAGCTCGCCGGCGATGACCTCGGCCGCCACATGCGCCTCGTGCACCGCCTTGTGCGCCAGCATGGGCTGGCCGACGATGTCGCCAATGGCGAAGATGTGCGGCATGTTGGTGCGCATCTGGATATCGACCTCGATGAAGCCGCGCTCCGTGACTGCCACGCCGGCGGCCTCGGCACCGATTTTCTTGCCGTTGGGGCTGCGGCCCACGGCTTGCAGCACCAGGTCGTAGGTTTGCGGCGCGGGCACGGTCACGCCGTCCTTGGCCGGGGCAAAGCTGACCTTGATGCCTTCGGGCGTGGCCTCGGCCGCCACCGTCCTGGTGTTCAGCATGACGTTGTCAAAGCGGTGCGCGTTCATCTTCTGCCAGACCTTGACCAGGTCGCGGTCGGCGCCCTGCATCAGGCCGTCGAGCATTTCCACCACATCCAGGCGCGCGCCTAGAGTGGAGTACACCGTGCCCATTTCCAGGCCGATGATGCCACCGCCCAGAATCAACATGCGCTTCGGGATTCCGGCCAGCGCCAGCGCGCCCGTGCTATCGACCACACGCGGGTCGTCGGGCATGAAGGGCAGGCGCACAGCCTGGCTGCCGGCGGCGATGATGGCGTTTTTGAACTGCACCACCTGGGTGGCGCCGGTTTTCTCCTGCCCGGACCCGCTGGTTTCCTCCACCTGCAGCTGGTGGCTGCCAACAAAGCTGCCGTAGCCGCGCACCACCGTCACCTTGCGCATCTTGGCCATCTGCGCCAGGCCGCCGGTGAGTTTGCCAATCACCTTTTCCTTGTGGCCGCGCAGCTGGTCGATGTTGACTTCGGGGACGCCAAATTTGACGCCCGCGACTTCGAGATGCTTGACCTCATCGACCACCGCCGCGACGTGCAGCAGCGCCTTGGACGGGATACAGCCCACGTTCAGGCACACGCCGCCGAGCTGCGCGTA
>JAJTBK010000370.1 GCA_021286965.1 Comamonadaceae bacterium
CTGCTGGCCGGGCGCACGCCCGAGGCCAAGAAAGACCTGTCCGAGCGCATTGCCGCCGTGCTGCAGCGCCTCACGCCCCAGCCCGCTGGCGTGCAGGTGCAGCTGAGTGTGGAGATCACCGATATGGACCGGCCGAGCTACTTCAAGGGCGTTTTGTAATCAACGCGGCGCCGCCCCGGCCTTGAGCAGCGCCAGGTACTGGCGGTATTTGGCGCTGTCGGGGTTGATCTCGCGCACGCGCTCGAGCAGCCCCGTCACCTCCTGCACCAGGGCGTCGCTCCTGCCCTCGGCGCGCATCTGGCCGATGAGCAGGCCGCACAGGTTGAGCATCAGCACCTCGCTCGTGGGCAGGCCCTCCAGGGCCCGGCGCAGCCGCTTGGCGCCCTCGGCAAACTGGCCCTGGCGGCCCAGCAGCACGCCCTCGTTGTTGATGGCCACGGCCTCCTCGCGCGACTGCGCAATCAGGCTGCGCCCCTCCTCGCCCATCTGCGCCTGCTCGAACAACGCCTGCACCTGACCGGAGATGCGGCCATCCTCGTGGTGCGACTTGACCAGGGTGCGCATCAGCTCGCAAGCCTCGTCCTTGCGCCCCAGCGCCAGCAGGCCGTGCGCCAGCTCCAGCGCGGTTTGCGCATTGGCCGCGCCGCCTTGCAGCTGCAGCAGCTGCTGCGCCTGCGCCATGGCGGCCTGGGCCTGCTCGGTCTGGCCCGTCTGCTGGTACACCGCGCTTTGCACGGCCGCCACCTGGATCGCCAGGTGCGCGCCTTCCTTGCTGCCCTGAAAAATGTCGCTCGTGCGCTTGAGCAGTTGCAGCGCGGCCTCAGGCTCGTTGCCCTGGCTGAGCACACGCGCCAGCGCGACGTAGGCCCCGGCCTGCTTGTTGGATGAAAACTCGCTGATCTTGATGGTTTTCTCCAGCGCTCCCCGTGCCACGTCCAACGCGCCGTTGTGCCAGGCCGTCTCGCCCAGCGTTTTTTGCCGGCTGGCGGAGTTGGGCGAGAGCTTGACCGCATCCTGCAGCACGGCCTGCGCCTGCTGCTTGTCGCCCATGGCGTCCAGGGTCTTGGCAAGCCAGTCGGCCGCCTCGATGAACATGCGGTTTTCTTCCAGCACCTGGCGGAACTGGCTGCGTGCCAGCTCGTATTCGCCGCGCGCGTAGTGCACCCGTCCCAGGCCGGTGCGCGCCCAGGGCAGGCTGCGCTGCGCCAGCACGCCCTCGAACAGCGCCTGCGCCGCAGCCCAGTCGCCCTGCTTGAGCAGCACCTCGCTCTTGAGGCGCAGCACCTCGGGGGTTTTAGTAGCCTCTTGCGCCAGCAGCTGGTTGCAGCGCGCCAGCGCCGCCGCCCAGTCCTGCGCGCGCAGCGCTTCTTCCACGCTGCGCAGGGCCTGCTTGCGCACGATCAGGCGCTCCAGTCGCGTCTCCAGAATGTGCTGGTTGATGGGTTTGAGCAAGTACTCGTCGGGCTTGGATTCGGCGGCGCCCATGATCATTTCGGCGGTCTTTTCCGCCGTCACCATGACCCAGATGGTGGAGACGCCGACGTAGTCGTGCAGCCGCGCTTCATCGAGCACCTGCTGGCCGTTGAGCCCGGGGCCGAGGTTGAAGTCGCAGATGACGACGTCGTAGCGGCTCGCGCGCAGCTGGTTCAGCGCCTCCTTGCCGTTGGCCGCCGTATCAACACGGCTCACGCCCATGGAGCGCACCAGGTCGCGCAAGATGGTGCGCATTCCCTGGAAATCATCGACGACCAGCACCCTGGCCTGCGACAGTGCAACCGATGTCATAACCCTCGCTCCTCAAGGCAGGCGCAGCACGAAGCAGCCACCACCGTAGGCGCCGCCGTTCTCGATGATGAGCTCGCCCCGGCGCCCGCCGTTGTGGTGCAGGTGCGCCACCTGCGCCGAAAAATAAAACCCCAGGCCGGTGCTGCCAGTGACGAAGTTGACGCTCGCGCTCTGCGCCCCGGCGCCACCGCGCAGCATGAAGCCGGGGTAGCCGCTGCCGTTGTCCTCCACGCGCAGTTCGAGCACGCCGTCGTGCACCGCTGCTGCAATGCGTATGCGGTCTTGCGTGTATTGGTAGGCGTTGTTGAGCGCATTGCCCAGCACGCCGGTCACCAGATCGCGGTCGAGGTACCAGTAGCAATCGGCCGCGCAATCGACCTGCAGCGCAATGTGCTTGAACGCCAACATGGGCCGGTGCAGCGAGAGCGCATCGCCAATGAGCTCAGAGAGCGCGCATTCGGCAATGTCGATGGGGTAGATGGCCTTGTCGAGCTTGTACAGGCTCAGCAGCTGGATGAGGTTGGAGTTCATCCGGTTCGCCTGGTAGATCACGCCGCCCAGGTCAGCGTGCAATTGGCCATCTTGCAACGCCTGGCAGCGCAGGGCTATTTTCTCCAACGCGCTGATCTGCACGTTGAGCGAGTTTTTCATGTCGTGGATCGACGAGGCAATCAAATCCGTGAAGCTGATCGCATGCTGTGCCATGGGTACGCCTGGTGCAGCAGTGGTTGCGACGCCCGCGATGGTGCCATATGTATGCAAACGTTCAAACCCTGTGCGCCGGCAGCCAGCCGCGCAAGCTGTTGATAAAGGCCCAGTCCTGCACACGCGGCACATCCTGCAGGCGCACAACGCCTTCTTGCACCCGCCCGCTAGCGAGCGCCTGCGCCCGGCCCACGCCCGGCAGCAGGCCACAGGCCAGGGGCGGGGTCAGCCAGCGGCCATCGAGCAGCGCGGCGATGTTGCCAAAGGTGGTTTCGGTGATTTCGCCGGCGCTGTTGTAGAGGATGGTGTCGAACACACCGCTGCCAGGCGCGGGCGCAAAGGCGGCGTAATGCGCACGCCGCGTGGTCTTGAAGCGCACCCATTCACTGTGCGCCAGGGCCAGCGGCGCTGCGGCCAGGGCCAGGCGCACGGGCGTGGACGTGGCGGCCAGGGGCTGGCTTTCGATCTGGCAGCGCCCCTGGGCATCGAGCTGCAGGCGCACGCGCCACAGCCCTTGGGGGTGCTGCTGCGCCAGGGCGTCGAGCTGGGGCTGCAGCGCAGCGGCGACAAAGGGGTAGCCAAAATGCGCCGCCGCCGCGCTCAGGCGCGCCAGGTGCGCCTGCAGGTGGCGGTAGCAGCCCTCCTCCAGCGCCAGGGTTTCCAGGAGCGCAAAGGGCGCACGCGCCCGCTCCAAAAAAGCCTGCTTGGCCTGCCATTCGCGCCATTCGGCGTCGCTGTCGGCCCCCCAGACGATGCCGCTGCCAATGCCCGCCTGCAGCGCCGTGCCCTGCAGCTGCAGGGTGCGGATGGGAACGTTGAAGGTGGCATCGAACGTGCCGGCGCCGCGCTCGGGCGTCGGGCGCAGCAGGCCGAGCGCACCGCAGTACAAGCCACGCGGTGCGGTTTCGAGCGCGGCAATGGCACGCATGGCCTGCACCTTGGGCGCGCCGGTGACCGAGCCACAGGGAAACAGCGCCGCGAACACGTCCCACAGCCGGGTACCGACGCGCGTGTGCGCCTGCACGTCCGAGGTCATCTGCCAGACCGTGGCCAGGGCCTCGGTGTGGAACAGGCGCGGCACCTGCACGCTGTGCGGCTGGGCGATGCGCGCCAGGTCGTTGCGCAGCAAGTCAACGATCATGACGTTCTCCGCCCGCTCCTTGGGCGCCGTGCGCAGCTGCACCGCCTGGGCGGCATCGCTGGCCGCACCGGCGCCGCGTGCAGCCGTGCCCTTCATCGGGCGCGTGAGGATGGCGCCGCTGCCGTCCACCCCGGCCTGCCAGTGAAAGAACAGCTCGGGCGACACCGACAGCCATTGCCGCCCCGCACCGCAGTCGATGTGCGCAGCGTAGCCCCCGGGCTGGGCCTGCTGCAGGGCGGCAAACAGGGCCTGCGGCGCACCCGCGAGCTGCCCCTGCAGGCGGCCGGTGTAGTTGACCTGGTAGTAGGCGCCGGCGGCAATGCCTTGCTGGATGTGCGCCAGGGCAGCATCGAAATCGGCGCGCAGCGGCTGCGCCTGCCAATCGACCTCGGCGCTGGCGGCGGGCGGCACCTGCGGCCAGGGCTGGGGCTCGTCATAGACGGCAAACCAGGCCAGGGGCTGGCCCGGCTGCGGCGCCTGCACCTGCAGCGCGGCGTCGAACGCCGGCGCAGCCTCGTAGCACAGGCCGCCCAGCACCCAGGCACCGGCGCGGGCGGCGGCCTCGGCCGCGTCGATGACGGCGCGCAACTCACCGGGCTGCGTGGCCTCGAACGTCTGGCGTGCAGTACCAAAGGCCCAGCGCGAACGCGGCGCTGCCGCATCCAGGGGCGAAGAAAAATCAAGCAAGGACATCACGACAGACCCAAAACCCGGGGTGTGCAGCACAACTTGCACCCCCTGCTAATCCATGAAAACACCAATGCGGGCACACCTAGGGGCCTGCGTCTACTCTTTGCCGCCGCCTTGTGGCTGCTTCGGGCAGCATCTCCGGCCAATTGGCGCCATTGCAGACTGGCACCACGGCTGGCGGCAGGCACGATTGTTGCGCCAATGTCGCAGCCGGAGGAAAACACCGTGTTAGCGCCATTGTCAAGCCCTTGCAGCGTGCCCTAACGTGGCGTCTTTCCTCTTTCCCTCTCAGGAGTTGCTCAATGAAAATGTCGCGCAAGTTGTTGATCGCCGCCGCAGTGGCTGGCATGGGTTCGGCGGTGATGGCGCAAGAGCAAATCATCAAGATCGGCCACATTGGCCCCGTCTCCGGTCCGCAGGCCCATTTCGGCAAGGACGACGAGAACGGCGTGCGCATGGCGATTGAAGACCTCAACGCCAAGGGCATGGAAATTGCCGGCAAGAAGATCAAATTCCAGATCGTGGCCGAAGACGACGCCGCCGACCCCAAGCAGGGCACGGCCGCCTCGCAAAAGCTGTGCGACGACAAGGTCGCCGGCGCCGTCACCTTTGTGAACTCGGGCGTGGCGATTCCTTCGTCCAAGGTGTTCCACGACTGCGGCATCCCCATGATTACGGGCGCAGCCACCAACCCCGAGCTGACCAAGCCGGGCTGGAACACCACCTACCGCGTCATCGCCAACGACAACGCCCTGGGC
This sequence comes from Comamonadaceae bacterium, assembly GCA_021286965.1. Classification (GTDB taxonomy): domain Bacteria; phylum Pseudomonadota; class Gammaproteobacteria; order Burkholderiales; family Burkholderiaceae_C; genus Paenacidovorax. The sequence continues at coordinate 5,080 of JAJTBK010000370.1, forward strand.
GCCGCCCTGGCCAACTACACGGCGAACGTGCTCAAGCTCAAGAACGTGGCCGTGATCGACGACCGCACCGCCTACGG
>JAJTBK010000373.1 GCA_021286965.1 Comamonadaceae bacterium
ATGAGCCAGCGCCCCAGGCGCTCCTGGTCGTCGAGCAAATAGGCGTTGCACAGGCGCAGCGGCGAGTCGATGTAGAGCTGGCCGACCACGGCCATCATGGGCAGCAGGTTGCCGAGGAAAAAGCCCTGCACCACCAGCCCGGCACGGGGCCAGGACAGGCGCAGCAGGGCGCCGGCCAGCAGCAGGGCGCTGCATTTGGCTATTTCCACACCTGCATCGCGCAGCGCCAGGTCGAGTGCGCGCGGCACCATCAGTACCGTCAGCACCACGCCCACGGCCACCAGGCCCGTCATGCCCTGCGCATTCCAGCGCGCGAGGGCGGTGCGCGCCGGGGCGGGCAGCGTGGCGGCAAGCAGGGCACCTGCGAGCAGCAGCAGCGGAAACTGCAGCACCATGTGGCGCCACATGCCCGCTTCCAGCCACGGGCGCAGCCCGGGCAGGGCGGCCAGCAGCAGCAAGGCAGCGCCCAGCAGCGCCTGCTGCCGGGCAGAGGGGGTGATGCGCTTCATGGCCCGGCCCCCGCCAGATGGCGCGCGTAGTTCAGCGCCAGTTCTTGCTCGGCCAGGTCAAAGACGCGCACCATGCGGCCCTGGGCGTCGAACACCAGCAGGGCGGCGTTGTGCTCGAAATCGCCCTGGCCCGTGGGCACCACGACCACGCCCAGGCGTTGCAGCAGGGCCTGCTCCTGGGCGGCATCGGGCAGGCGCACGAAGCGCCAGCGTGCCGGGTCGGCCTGCAGGCGCCGGGCGTAGGCGGCGAGCTCGGCGGGGCGGTCGCGCGCACCGTCAAAGCTGATGGAGAGCAGGCGCACGCCGGTGGCGGGCTCGGCCAGCAGGGTGGCCTGCAGCTGCTGAAAACTGCTGCCCAGGCTCAGGCACACGGTTTCGCAGCGGGTGTAGAAAAAATCGACGATGGTCACCCTGGCACCGCCTTCGGCCAGCAGCGTGGACAGCGGCCAGGTGGCGCCGCTGCTGTCTTGCACGGTGACGGCGGGCACGGGCACGGGCTGGCGCGCCACCTGCAGGCGGCGTGCGCCCTCGTCGGTCCAGACCTCGTAGTCCAGCGTCAGCCAGGCGCCGGCGGCCCAGCCGCACAGCAGCAGCAGGGCGCTGGCGAGGGCGGTGCGCAGCATGGGGGTGGTGGCTTACGGAGCTGGTGGTTTATGGGGCGATGGCCTTGAGGGCCGCTTCGCCCTCGAACGGGGTGCTGCGCCCGGCGCTGGCCTTGCGCTCCTGGGCAAACAGGTCGGCGCCGATGGGCTCGGCCTTGTTCGACCAGTTGCTGCGCACAAAGCTGGCGACGCCGGCCAGCTCGGCATCCGAGAGCTGGGCAAAGCTGGGCATGGCACCCTCGAATTTATTGCCCGCGACGGTGATCTGGCGCGTGATGCCGTGCAGCAAGCTGTTGGCCACCACCTTGGGCGCGCCTTGCACCCATTCCGAGCCATCGAGGGGCGGGAACACCCCCGGCAGCCCCTTGCCGCTGGCCTGGTGGCAGGCGGCGCATTGGGCGGCAAAAATCGCCTTGCCGTCCACGGCTGCGCTGGCGCCGCCAGCCGGGCCGGCCAGGTCGGCGCGGGTGCGCCTGTCGCCCAGGCTGGTGTCGCCCAGGGGGCCGCTCAGTGGGATGTAGACCAGGCCGAACACCACCATGGCAATCGCCACCAGGGCGGCGCTCACGGGGATGGGGCGGACGGCTTCTTCCGGGTCTTCATTTTCGCGCGCCTGGGCGCGGCTATCGGTGTCTTGGCGCATGGCAGGCTTTCAGGAGGCGGGGGCGGCAGCAGGTTTGGCAGCGGCGCCGGCGGGCTCGGGCGGCAGCACCGGGTAGCTGTGGTTGAGCGCCTGCAGGTACTTGACCAGATCCAGCGCCTCGGGCTTGGCGACCACCACCTGGCCCTTGGGGGCAAAGTCGGGCGGCAGCTTCAGGACTTCGTCGCCCGGGGCGGCGCTGGCCTTGAGCTCGAACAGGAAGGGGTAGGAGGGCATGATCGAGCCCGGCACGTAGGCGCGCGGCTGGTACAGGTGGCCCAGCTGCCAGTCCTTGCTCGGCTGGCGCACGCCGATGTTGAACAGGTCCGGCCCGGTGCGCATACTGCCGAGCAGGTGCGGCTTGTCGAATACGTAGTCGCCCGGCACCGAGGCCCGGCCCCAGCCGCGTTCGGCATCGGGGCCAAAGCTCTTGTCGCGTGGCTGCTGGCTGTGGCAATAGACGCAGCCGTTGGCGATGTACACCTCGCGCCCGCGCAGCTCGGCGGCGCTGTAGGGCTTGAGGCCGGGGGGCGCGCTCACGTCGCGCACCTGGATGTAGGGCAGCACCACCAGCGCGGCGGTGGCGGCAGCGAGCGTGACCATGGCGCCGGCGGCCAGCTTGACTTCATTCTCCATGGGCCAGCTCCATCATTTTCGGGTTGCTTGTAAACATGGCTGGTTCTGTGCGCGCGGGGCCCATGCGCAGGGCCATGGCCAGCACGTGGCCGACGAACACCAGATGGCTGGCGAGCATCAACGCACCGCCGACGCTGCGCGACTTGAGGTAGGGAATGGTGACCGCCACCGAGTCCATGAAGGGCTTGGCGGCGTCGAGCATGTATTCGCCCTGCAGCCAGCCGCCAATCGTCAGGCCGACGAAGTAGATCGTGATACCCACCGCCGCCAGCCAGAACTGCAGCGAGATCAGGCGCGGGAACGGCCATTCACGCTGCAGCAGGCGCGGCATCATGAAGTAGATGGCGCCAAACAGCACCATGGTGACGAAACCGTAGGCCCCCAGGTGCGCGTGCGCCACCGTGAAGTGCGTGAAGTGCGTTACCTGGTTGACCGCGCGCAGCGCCTCGAACGAGCCCTGCAGCGACGACAGCATGTACATCACGCCGCCGAACATCATGAAGCGCAGCGTGGGCGAGTAGCGCACCAGGTGCATACGCCCCCACATGGTGTGCGCCATGTTGATGGAGAACGCCGCCACCGGAATGATCATCATCATGCTCTGCACGATCGACAGCGTGATGAGCCAGCCGGGCACCGGCCCGCCCACCAGGTGGTGGCCGCCGACCTGGCCGTAGAAGAAGGCCAGCGTCCAGAAACCCAGGATCGACAGGTTGTATGAGCGGATCGGGCGCGCAATGATCTTGGGCAGGAAGTAGTAGATGGCGCCCACGCTCACCGGCGTGAACCACAGGCCGAGCACGTTGTGGCCGTACCACCAGTTGGTGGTGGCCTGCTGCACGCCGTAGTGCACGCCCGGCATCTTGGCGACGATGAACAGCAGCGCAATCCACAAAATGGCGGCCAGGTGGTACCAGCTCGTCACGTACAGCGACTCGGCCTTGCGTTGCGCCACCGTGCTGTAGGCGCTGTAGATGACGCAGGCCATGCCGGCCACCACCAGGGTGCCG
>JAJTBK010000374.1 GCA_021286965.1 Comamonadaceae bacterium
AAGCCGAGCACGCCCAGCGGGTAGCTGACTTCCTTGAAGAACGGCAGCAGCAGCCCGGCCTTGGGCGGCAGGTCGAGCGAGAAGCCCGACTGCACCCAGGCCAGGAACAGCTCGAACACGCGCGCGTTCGAGCTCTCCGAAATGCTGAACACCAGGTACAGCGCGGCCACGAGGCCGATCACCGACTGCCAGAAATACTTCTCGCGCGAGCGCATGCCCTCGGGGTCTTTGTTGACCACCTTGCGCCAGTCGTCCACCCAGCCAATGGCGCCAAAGCCCAGGGTGACGATGAGGGTGATCCAGACGAAGCGGTTGGAGAGGTCGAACCACAGCAGGGTCGAGGTGGCCATGGCGAACAAAATCAGCACCCCGCCCATGGTGGGTGTGCCGCTTTTGCTCAGGTGCGTCTCCATGGCGTAGCCCCGGATGGGCTGGCCGATCTTGAGCGCGCGCATCATGGCGATGGCGCGCGGCCCCACCACCAGGCCGATGAGCAAGGCCGTGAGCGCCGCCATCACCGCCCGGAAGGTGATGTACTGGAAGACGCGCAAAAAACCAAAATCAGGCGACAGGCCCTGCAGCCACTGCGCCAGCATCAAGAGCATGGGGCCTCCTGCAGCGCCTGCACCACTTCTTCCATCTTCATAAAACGCGATCCTTTCACCAGCACGCTGCCCATGCCAGGCAGGGCTGCGCGCACGGCCGCAAGCAAGGCGGCCTTGTTGTCGAAATGCTGCCCGCCGGCGCCAAACGCAGCGCTGGCGTGCAGGCTCAAATCCCCCAGGGCGCACAGCCGCTCGATGCCCTGGGCGCGGGCGTAGGCCCCGGCTTCGGCGTGGAACTGCGGCCCCTGGTTGCCGACCTCGCCCATGTCGCCGAGCACCAGATAGCGCGGCGCCGGCAGGGCGGCGAGCACATCGATGGCGGCGCGCACGGAGTCGGGGTTGGCGTTGTAGCTGTCGTCCACCACCGTCAGGCTTCGATCTGCCAGCCGCAATCGCAGCGCCCGCGAGCGCCCCTGCACCGGCGCAAATGCGGCCAGCCCCTGGGCAATGGCCGCCAGCGGCACGCCCGCCGCCAGCGCGCAGGCCGTCGCTGCCAGGGCGTTGCTGACGTTGTGCTGCCCGGCAATGTGCAAGCGGGTGGCAAAGCTGCCCGCCGGGGTGGCGATCTGTACCGCCCAGGCATCGCCCTCCCAGTCGGCCTGCAGGCAGCGCACGTCGGCGTCGGCAGCGCCTGCTGTGCCAAACGTCAGGCAGCGGCGCCCCGCAGCCAGGCGGCGCCACAGCGGCGTGAAGGCGTCGCCCTCGGGGAACACGGCCACGCCGCCTGCGGGCAAGGCGGCCAGGACGCTGCCGTTTTCCTCGGCCACGGCCTGCACCGTGCCCATGAATTCCAGGTGCTCGCGCTGCGCGTTGTTCACCAGCGCCACCGTGGGCTGGGCCATGGCGGCCAGGGCGGCAATCTCGCCAGGGTGGTTCATGCCCAGTTCAACCACGGCCAGGCGGTGCTGCGCCTGCAGGCGCAGCAGGGTTTGCGGCAGGCCAATGGCGTTGTTCAGGTTGCCGCGCGTGGCCAGCGCCGCATCGCCCGCGTGGGCGGTGAGGATGCTGGCGAGCATTTGCGTCACGGTGGTCTTGCCGTTGCTGCCGGTGACGGCAATCAGGGGCAGCGTGAACTGGCTGCGCCAGCCGGCGGCGAGCGCGCCGAGCGCGGCCAGGGTGTCCGGCACCTCGATGCCGGGCAGGCCGGCTGCAGCCAGGCCGCCGTGGGCCATGGCGGCAGCGGCCCCGGCAGCGCGCGCCTGGGGCAGAAAGTCGTGCGCGTCAAAACGCTCGCCCTGCAGGGCGACGAACAGGTCGCCCGCCTGCAGGCTGCGCGTGTCGGTGTGGATGCGGGCCAGGGGCAGCGCGCCGTCGCCCACCAGGCGGGCCTGCGGAATGCGCGCCTGCACCCAGGCCAAGGCTTGTTGCAGCGTCATCATCATGCGCCGGCCCTCGCGGCGAGCGCGGCGTGGGCCTGCGCCATGTCGGAGAACGGCAGGCGCTGGCCCTGCACTTCCTGGTAGTCCTCGTGGCCTTTGCCGGCCAGCAGCAGCACGTCTTGCGGCCCGGCCTGGGCGATGGCGGCGGCAATGGCGGCCGCGCGGTCGGGCTCGACCTGCAGCGCCGCGCCCGCCTGCATCCCGCGCAGGATGTCGTCGATGATGGCCTGCGGCGCTTCGCCACGCGGGTTATCGCTGGTCACCAGCACGGCATCCGCGCCCTGCTGCGCGGCCGCGCCCATGAGCGGGCGTTTGCGCGCGTCGCGGTTGCCGCCGCAGCCAAACACGCACCACAGGCGCCCGCCGCGCTCTTGCGCCAGCGGGCGCAGCGCCGCCAGGGCCTGGGCCAGGGCGTCGGGGGTGTGGGCGTAGTCCACGGCGACCAGGGGCTGGCCGGGCTGGTTGATCTGCTGCATACGCCCAGGCACGGGCGAGAGCTGCGCGCACGCGGCCACGGCGGCAGCCAGCGGCACGCCCAGGCTGCGCAAGGTGGCGATCACACCCAGCAGGTTGGAGACGTTGTACTGGCCAATGAGCCGGGTTTGCAGCAGCGCCTGCTGCGCGCCTTCGACCACCGTAAAACGCAGGCCGCCCGCGCCCAGGGCAATGTCCCGGGCCTGCAGGCGCGCCGGGTGCTGCAGGCTGACACCCCACAAATCCAGGCCACCTTGCTGCTGTGCCAGACGGGCATGGAGTTGCGCGCCCTGCGCGTCGTCGAGGTTGACCACCGCCGTGCGCAGGCCGGGCCAGGCAAACAGCGCCTCCTTGGCCTGCCAGTAGGCGTCCATGCTGCCGTGGTAGTCGAGGTGGTCCTGCGTGAAGTTGGTAAAGAGGGCGCTGCGGATCTGGCAGCCGGCCAGGCGCTGCTCGACGATGCCAATCGACGAGGCCTCGATGGCGCAATGCCCCAGCCCCTGGTCGGCAAATTGGCGCAGCGCGCGCTGCAGGCGCACGGGGTCGGGCGTGGTCATTCCCGTGGGCGTGAGCTGCGGCGGCACACCCAGGCCCAAAGTGCCCACCAGGGCGCATCCAGCAAGCGCTTGCAGCTCTTGTTTTGATAGCAAATTCAGGGCCTCGGCAAGCCAGCAGGCGCTGCTGGTCTTGCCGTTGGTGCCGGTGACGGCGTGCAGCGCCAGCTGCGCGCTGGGCTGGCCGTACCACTGTGCGGCCAGCACCCCGGTGGCGGCCTTGAGGCCGTCCAGGGCGGCAATCTGCGGCCCCTGCAGGTCACAGGCGTGCAGGCCGGCGCGCTCGCCGAGCACGGCGCTGGCGCCGCGCGCCAGGGCATCTGCCACGTGCAGGCGGCCATCGGTGGCCGCGCCCGGCCAGGCGATGAAGGCGTCGCCCGGGGCCACCTGGCGGCTGTCGGTTTGCAAATGACCGTTGGCACGGGCGCGCACAAAGGCCAGGGCCTGCTCGGCGGTCGATAACTGTTGCACGCTCACAGCGGCTCCTCTACCGGGTTGGCCACGATTTGCGGACGCACCGCCATATCCGGGGCCACGCCCATCATGCGCAGCGTTTGCTGCACGACTTCACTGAACACGGGGGCGGCGACGGCGCCGCCATAAATCACGCCGTTGCTGGGCTCATCGATCATTACCGCGACGATGATGCGTGGCCGGTCGATGGGCGCCATGCCGGTGAACCAGGCGCGGTACTTGCCGGCGGCGTAGCCCTTGCCGGCCTGCTTGCGCGCGGTGCCGGACTTGCCGCCGACGGAGTAGCCCACGGTCTGCGCCTTTTGCCCGGTGCCGCCGGGGCCGGCGGCCATCTGCAGCATCTTGCGCACGGCATCGGCGGTGCTGGGCGAGAACACCGGCACGCCCACCGCCGGCTGCTCGCTCTTGAGCATGGTCGCGGGGATGACCTTGCCGTCGTTGGCAAACACGGTGTAGGAACGCGCCATCTGCACCAGGCTGGCCGACAGGCCGTAGCCATACGACATGGTGGCCTGCTCGATCGGGCGCCAGGTTTTGTACGGCCGCAGGCGCCCACCGACGGCGCCGGGAAAGCTGATCTGCGGTTTTTGCCCAAAACCAACGGCCGAGAACGTCTCCCACATCTCGCGCGCCGGCATTTGCATGGCGATCTTGGTGGTGCCGACGTTGCTCGACTTCTGGATCACGCCCTCCACGGTGAGCACGCCGTAGTTGTGCGTGTCGGAGATGGTGGAGCCGGTGATGGTCAGGCGCCCCGGCGTGGTGTCGATGATGGTCTGCGGCTTGACGCGGCCGGTCTCCAGCGCCAGGCCGATGGTGATCGGCTTCATGGTCGAGCCGGGCTCGAAGGTGTCGGTGATGGCGCGGTTGCGCAGCTGCTCGCCCGTCAGGTTCTGGCGGTGGCCGGGGTCGTAGCTGGGGTAATTGGCCAGCGCCAGCAGCTCGCCGGTGTGCGCATCGAGCACCACCACGCTGCCGGCCTTGGCCTTGTGTTCAAGCACGGTATCGCGCAGCTTCTGGTAGGCGAAGAACTGCACCTTGGAGTCGATCGACAGCTGCAGGCTCTGGCCATCGAGCGGGGGCACCTCGTCGCCCACGCCCTCCACCACGCGCCCCATGCGGTCCTTGATGACGCGGCGCGAGCCGGGCTTGCCGGCGAGCTGCTGGTCAAAGGCCAGCTCCATGCCTTCCTGGCCGTGGTCTTCGACGTTGGTGAAACCGACCACGTGCGCCGCCGATTCGCCCTCGGGGTACTCGCGCTTGTACTCCTTGCGCAGGTAGATGCCCTTGATGCCCAGGGCCATGATCTGCTGGCCCAGATCCCAGTCGAGCTGGCGCTTGAGCCACATGAAGGTCTTGTCGTCCTCGGCCATCTTCGCCACCAGGGCCGGCAGCGACATGCCCAGCAGGCGCGCCAATTCCTTGAGCTGGGCGCGCACCGCCGGCTCGTCCTCCTCCACATCCTCGGGGATGGCCCAGATGCTGGCCGCCGGCACGCTCGATGCCAGGATCAGGCCGTTGCGGTCCAGAATTTTGCCCCGGTGCGCCGGCAGCTCCAGCGTGCGCACAAAGCGCACCGTGCCCTGGCGCTGGTAGAAGTCGTTGCTGAACACCTGCACATAGGCTGCGCGCACGCCCAGGCCCATGAAACCCAGGGCGATGGCGATCACCGCCGCACGGCTGCGCGAGACGGGGGTCTTGCTGTCGAGCAGCGGGGTGGAGGTGTAGCTGACGCCGCGCCGACTCACGGTCGCCCCCCCGGAGCACTGTCGCTGACGTAGAGCGAAATGGCGGGCGTGGCGGTGCGCATCTGCAGCTTGTCGCGGGCGAGCTTTTCCACCCGCAGCGGCGTCGCCTGGGCGCGCTTTTCCACCAGCAGGCGCTGGTGCTCGGTTTCGAGCTGGCGCGACTCGGCGCGGGCGCGGTCGAGCTGGGTGTAGAGCAGGCGCGAGTCGTACTGCATCCGCACCAGATACATGGCGCTGGCCACCACGGCCAGCAGCAGCACCAGGTTCAGACGGATCACACCGCCACCCCGGTACGTTCGGCCACGCGCATGACGGCGCTGCGCGCACGCGGGTTGGCCGCCACCTCGGCGGCCGAGGGCTTGATGCGCTCCAGGGCCTTGAGGTGCATGGGCTGGGGCGGGGCAAAGGGCGCGCGCCGGTCGTACACCTCTTTGGAATGCTGGGCGATGAACTGCTTGACGATGCGGTCTTCGAGCGAGTGAAAGCTGATGACCACCAGCCGCCCGCCCGGGCGCAGCACCTTCAGGGACGCGGCGAGCGCCTGCTGCAGCTCCTCCAGTTCGGCATTGATGAAAATCCGAAAAGCCTGGAAGGTGCGCGTGGCCGGGTTTTGGCCGGCTTCGCGGGTCTTGACGACGCCAGCCACGAGCTCGGCCAGCTCGGCAGTGCCTGTGATGGGGCCGCGCTCCTGGCGTCGCGCGACAATCGCCTTTGCAATGGGGCCAGCAAACCGCTCCTCGCCGTATTCACGTATCACCTCCGCAATCTGCGCCATCTCGGCCTGGGCCAGCCAATCGGCCACGCTCTGGCCGCGCGTGGTGTCCATGCGCATATCGAGCGGGCCGTCGAAACGAAAACTGAAACCGCGCTCGGGCGCGTCGATCTGCGGCGAGCTGACGCCGATGTCCATCAGGATGCCGTCGGCAAAGCCCGCCGGCAGCGCGTCCAGGTGGCGAAAGCCCTCATGGCGAATGGCAAAGCGGGCGTCGTCGATGCGCGCGGCGGCGGCAATCGCCTCGGGGTCTTTGTCAAAGGCCAGCAGGCGCGCTTCGGGCCCGAGCTGCTGCAGGATGCGGCGCGAATGCCCGCCCCGGCCAAAGGTGGCGTCAATCCACTGCCCGCCGGGCTGCGCCGGGGCGCCGCCCAGCAGGGCGTTGACGGCCTCGTCGAGCAATACCGTGACATGGTGCAAGGGCTGGTTCATCTTCGCCCTCAGAACGAAAAATCTTTGAAAACATCGGGCATCTCGGCCTGCATGGCCTGTGCCTCCTTGGCGTCGTAAGTGGCTTTGTCCCACAGCTCGAAGTACTCGCCCATGCCCAGCAGCACCGCCTCCTTGCTCAGGCCGGCGGCCTGGCGCAGCTCGGGCGCGACGAGCAGGCGGCCGGTGCCGTCCATCTCCACGTCCATGGCGTTGCCCAGGAAGATGCGCTTCCACCA
>JAJTBK010000376.1 GCA_021286965.1 Comamonadaceae bacterium
CCTGAACAACCTGGACCACCCAGTGAACCTGACCAACGGCCCCAAGGGCATTGGCCAGATCGACTCGGTGCAGATTTTCGGCCTGGACCTGGGCAAGCGCCTGGAGCTGTTCGGGTTCGACATCAACTCCGTCACGCTGTATTACTACCTGTTCCTGGCGCTGGTGCTGATCTCCATCGTGATCTGCTACCGCCTGCAGGATTCGCGCATCGGCCGCGCCTGGATGGCCATCCGCGAGGATGAAATCGCCGCCAAGGCCATGGGCATCAACACCCGCAACATGAAGCTGCTGGCCTTTGCCATGGGCGCTTCGTTCGGTGGTGTGTCGGGTGCCATGTTCGGTGCCTTCCAGGGCTTCGTTTCGCCCGAATCCTTCAGTCTGATGGAATCCGTGATGATCGTCGCCATGGTGGTGTTGGGCGGTATCGGCCACCTGCCGGGCGTGATCCTGGGCGCCGTGCTGCTGTCGGCCCTGCCCGAAGTGCTGCGCTATGTGGCCGGTCCGCTGCAGGCCATGACCGATGGCCGCCTGGACGCCGCCATCCTGCGCCAGCTGCTCATCGCACTGGCCATGATCATCGTGATGCTGCTGCGTCCGCGTGGCCTGTGGCCTTCGCCCGAGCATGGCAAGAGCCTGACGCAGAAGACCTGAACCCAGCGCAGAGAGTTTGAACATGGCAGAACAAAACAACAACGTGGTGCTGAAGGTCGCCGGCATTTCCAAGCGCTTCGGCGGCTTGCAGGCCCTGTCCGACGTGGGCATCACCATCCAGCGTGGTCAGGTCTATGGCCTGATCGGTCCCAACGGCGCGGGCAAGACTACGTTTTTCAACGTGATCACCGGCCTGTACACGCCCGACAGCGGCACCTTCGAGCTGGCAGGCAAGCCCTACGAGCCGACGGCCGTGCACGAGGTGGCCAAGGCGGGCATTGCCCGCACCTTCCAGAACATCCGCCTGTTTGCCGAAATGACGGCACTGGAGAACGTGATGGTGGGGCGCCACATTCGCACGGGCTCGGGCCTGCTGGGTGCCATCCTGCGCACCAAGGGTTTCAAGGACGAAGAGGCTGCCATCCGCCGCCGGGCGCAGGAGCTGCTGGACTACGTGGGTATTGGCCGATTTGCCGACTTCAAGGCCCGCACGCTGAGCTACGGCGACCAGCGCCGCCTGGAAATCGCCCGCGCCCTGGCCACCGACCCGCAGCTCATCGCGCTGGACGAGCCGGCCGCCGGCATGAACGCCACAGAGAAAGTGCAGCTGCGCGAGCTGATCGACCAGATTCGCAAGGACAACCGCACCATCCTGCTGATCGAGCACGACGTGAAGCTGGTGATGGGCCTGTGCGACCGCGTGACGGTGCTCGACTACGGCAAGCAGATCGCCGAAGGCACGCCCGCCGATGTGCAGAAGAACGAAAAAGTGATTGAGGCCTATCTGGGCACCGGAGGACATTGAGAATGGCCGAAAAATCCAACAAGGTACTGCTGCAGGTCAAGGGCCTGAAGGTCGCCTACGG
>JAJTBK010000413.1 GCA_021286965.1 Comamonadaceae bacterium
CACAGACCATCGTGGAGCACGCGCGCGAGGTCTGGCTTGCCGCCGACCACAGCAAGTTCAACCGCCCGGCCATGGTGCAGCTTGCCTCGCTGGACCAGATCGACCGCCTGTTCACCGACGAAACCCCGCCCGAACCCTTCCCCCCCCTGCTGGCCAACGCCGACGTGCAACTGGTGGTGGCTACCGACTGATCTCTCTCTCCCGACTGTCCCCATGACCTACCTGCTTGCACTCGACCAGGGCACCTCCAGTTCGCGCAGCATCGTGTTCGACGAACTGGGCCACATCGTGTCCCAAGCGCAGCTCGAACTGCCCCAGATCTACCCCCGCCCCGGCTGGGTGGAGCACGACCCGCTGGAAATCTGGCGCACCCAGCTCGCCACCGCGCGCGAGGCGCTGGCCCAGGCGGGCATCGCGGCCCGCGACGTGCGCGCCGTGGGCATCACCAACCAGCGCGAAACCACCGTTCTGTGGAACCGCAAGACCGGCCAGCCCGTGCACCACGCCATCGTCTGGCAGGACCGGCGCGCCGAGCCCGCCTGCGCACAATTGCGCGAGCAGGGCCATGCCGACACCATCCAGGCCAAAACCGGGCTGCTGGTCGATGCCTATTTTTCAGGCACCAAGCTGCAGTGGATGCTGGACCATGTGCCTGGTGCGCGCGAAGCGGCCGAACGTGGCGAGCTGGCCTTCGGCACGGTGGACAGCTGGCTGATGTGGAAGCTCACCCATGGCGCGGTGCATGTGACCGACGTGAGCAACGCCGCGCGCACCATGCTCTTCAACGTGCGCACCAACCAGTGGGACGACGAGCTGCTTGCGCTGCTGCGCATCCCCAAGGCGCTGCTGCCCGAGGTGCTGCCGTCGAGCAGCCATTTCGGCGACATCGCCGCCGATCTGCTGGGCCACCCCATCCGCATCGGCGGCGTGGCGGGCGACCAGCAAAGCGCGCTGTTCGGCCAGGCATGCTTCAGCGCCGGCATGGCCAAGAACACCTACGGCACGGGCTGCTTCATGCTCATGCACACCGGCCAGACCTTCCAGACCAGCCGCAACGGCCTGCTCACAACCAGCGCTGCACAGCCCGGGCGGCAACCCGAATTCGCGCTCGAAGGCAGCGTGTTTGTCGGCGGCGCCGTGGTGCAGTGGCTGCGCGACGGGCTGCGCGGCGCTGGTGGTCAGCAGGCCGTTGCGCGAGGTCTGGAAGGTCTGGCCCGTGTGCATGAGCATGAAGCAGCCCGTGCCGTAGGTGTTCTTAGCCATGCCGGCCTTGAAGCAAGCCTGGCCGAAGAGGGCGCTTTGCTGGTCGCCGGCGACGCCGCCAATGGCCACCGCCGCGCCCAGCAGCTCGGGCGCGGTGCGGCCGAAGTCGCTGCTCGAGGGCAGCACCTCGGGCAGCAGCGCGCGCGGGATGTGCAGCAGCGCCAGCAGCTCCTCGTCCCACTGGTTGCTGTGCACGTTCAGCAGCATGGTGCGGCTGGCGTTGGAGACGTCGGTGACGTGGCGCTGGCCGCCGGTGAGTTGCCAGATGAGCCAGCTGTCGATGGTGCCAAAGGCGAGTTCGCCGCGTTCGGCCTGGGCGCGTGCGCCAGGAATATGGTCGAGCAGCCACTGCAGCTTGGTGCCGGAGAAATAGGCATCGACCAGCAGCCCGGTTTTGCCGGCAATGGCCTCGGCCTGGCCCTGCGCGCGCAGCTGGGCGCAGGCGGGCTCGGCGCGCCGGTCTTGCGGTTCCACAGAACGGTGGTTTCGCGCTGGTTGGTGATGCCGATGCTGCGCACCTGGGCGGCGCTGATGCCGGCCTGCGCCAGCGCCTGGCGCGCCGTGGCGAGCTGGGTGCGCCAGATCTCCATCGGGTCGTGTTCGACCCAGCCGGGCTGGGGGTAGTGCTGCGTCAGCTCTTGCTGCGCCTGGGCGATGGTGTGGCCTTGGGCGTCAAAGACGATGGCGCGGGAGCTGGAGGTGCCTTGGTCGAGGGCAAGCAGGTAGGTCATGGGCGGGCCAGGGTTCAGGTGGGCTGGGCGACGCTGCACTCGACGGCAGCGTCGCGCAGCAGGGCCGGGAAGGGATCGGGCGGCGGGGCGTCGGTGAACAGGCGGTCGATCTGGTCGAGCGTGGCGAGCTGCACCATGGCCGGGCGGCCGAATTTGCTGTGGTCGGCGGCGAGCCAGACTTCGCGTGCGTGCTCGATGATGGTTTGCGCCACCTTCACCTCGCGCAGGTCGTAGTCGCGCAGCGTGCCGTCGGTCTCGATGCCGGAGATGCCGATGAGGGCGATATCGACGCGGAACTGGCGTATGAAATCGACCGCTGCCTCGCCGACGATGCCCCGGTCGCGTGCGCGCACCACGCCGCCGGCGACGATGACCTCGCAATCGGGGTTGCCCGAGAGGATGGCCGCGACGTTGAGGTTGTTGGTGATGACGCGCAGCCCCCGGTGCTGCAAGAGCGCACGCGCCACGGCCTCGGTGGTGGTGCCGATGTTCAGGATCAGCGAGCAGCCATTGGGAATTTGCTGCGCCACGGCGTGGGCGATGCGCGCCTTGCCCTCGGGGTGCAGGTTCTCGCGTTGCTGGTGCGCCAGGTTCTCCACGGTCGAACCTGGCAGGCGCACGCCGCCGTGAAAGCGCAGCAGCAGCCCGGCATCGGCCAGGCGTTGCACGTCGCGGCGCACGGTCTGCAGCGTGACGCCGAGCAGCTCGGCCAGTTCTTCGACGCTGGCGCTCTGGCGCTGGCGCAGCTCCTGCAGCAATTGCAGTTGGCGGGGGGTGGTGGTCACCGAATGGATTCCTTTTTTAGAGCCCGTACTGTAAAACGAACTAAAACGAAAATTTTAGGGGTAAGCCCGTAGTACATTCGCGCCGCAAAAGAACAAGAATGCACAAATCCGAAACGAGCCGGCGCGCCCTGCGTGCCGGCCCATCCACGACCCGCCGAGGGTACACAGAAAGAGAACAATGGAGTTGGTTCTGGAAGGAATCAGCCAGCAGGTGGGCGCCGAGCCGTGGCTCTACCCCATGAGCATGGCGCTGCACAGCGGTGCCGTGACGGTGCTGCTGGGCGCAACGCAGGCGGGCAAGACCAGCCTGATGCGCATCATGGCCGGGCTCGATACGCCCAGCCAGGGCCGGGTGCGGGTCGATGGCCGCGATGTGACGGGCGTGCCCGTGCGCGAGCGCAACGTGGCCATGGTGTACCAGCAGTTCATCAACTACCCGTCAATGACGGTGGCGCAGAACATTGCCTCGCCTTTGCGGCTGCGTGGCGAGAAAAACATCGAGCAGCGCGTGCGCCAGATTGCCGAGCGCCTGCACATCGACATGTTCTTGCAGCGCTTTCCGGCCGAGCTTTCGGGCGGGCAGCAGCAGCGCGTGGCGCTGGCGCGCGCGCTGGCCAAGGGCGCGCCGCTGATGCTGCTCGACGAGCCCCTGGTCAACCTCGACTACAAGCTGCGCGAGGAGTTGCGCGAAGAACTCTCGCAGTTGTTCGCTGCGGGTGACTCCACCGTCGTCTATGCCACCACCGAACCGGGCGAAGCCCTGCTGCTGGGCGGCTATACCGCCGTGCTGCACGAGGGCGAGCTGCTGCAATACGGGCCGACGGCCGAGGTCTTCCATGCGCCGAACTCGCTGCGCGTGGCGCGGGCGTTTAGCGACCCGCCGATGAACCTGGTGGCGGCGCAGGTGCAAGGCGCCGGCCTGGCGCTGCCCGGTGGGCAGGTGCTGGCGCTGGCGCTGCCGGCGCAGCTGGCGGGCAGCGTCACCCTGGGGCTGCGCGCGAGCGCGCTGCGCCTGCAGCCGCAGCCGGGCGACGTGGCCGTGGCCGGGCGCGTGCAGTTGTCGGAAATTTCGGGCTCGGACACCTTTGTGCACGCCGAAACGCCTTGGGGCGAGCTGGTGGCGCAGATCACTGGCGT
>JAJTBK010000417.1 GCA_021286965.1 Comamonadaceae bacterium
CAGGCCCAGGCCCAGCACCACGGCGTGCGGCCTCACCGCTGCCAGCTCCATTGCACCAGCGTGCGCGCCGCCTGCCAGCTGTGCAGGCGCCCCAGCGGCTGGGCCTGCGCCAGTTGCAGTTGCAGCAGCTGGCCGCCCACCTCGGCGTGCAGTTGCAGCAGCAGGGCCTGGGTTTGCAGGGCGACGGCGTTGACCACCAGGCGGCAGCCCGGGGGCAGCAGCGGCTGCAGCGCCTGCCACAGCGCCAGGTCAAAGCCGCCGCCGACAAAGACCGCATCCGGCGCCGGCAGCCCCGCCAGGGCCTGCGGCGCCGCGCTATGCACCACGGTGAGCGCCGCCTGCAGGCCAAAGCGCTGGCGGTTGTGTTCGATGTTCTGCACCCGGGCGGCCTGCTGTTCGATGGCGTAGGCGCGGCCACCGGCCAGGCACCATTCCACGCCCACCGAGCCCGAGCCCGCGCCCACATCCCACAGCAGCGCGCCGCGCCGGGGCGCCAGCGCGGCCAGGGTGATGGCGCGCACGGGGGCTTTGGTGATCTGGCCGTCGTGGGCAAACCAGTCGTCGGCGCGTCCGGCCACGCTGGGCAGGGCGGGGCCGCCCTGGGCCTGCAGGGCCACGCACACTGGCGCTTGCGCCGGGTCGCCCGCCAGGGTGGGCGCCAGGCGGTCCACCGTGGCGCTGCGCCAGCGCGCGCGCGCGCCGCCCACGGCCTCGCCCACCCACAGGCGGCTCGCGCCCCAGCCCTCGGCCTGCAGCCAGGCGGCCAGGCGGGGCAGGGCGGCGCCGCCCTGCAGCAGGGCGATGAGCTGGCGCCCCGGGGCCAGGCGCGGTAAGAGCTGCTCGATGGCGCTGGCGTGCAGGCCCAGGCAGTCGGTGTGTTCCAGCGCCCAGCCCAGGTGCGCGGCCACCAGCGAGAAGGTGGAGGGCTGGCCGTGGCAGCGCCATTCCTGCGGCGCCAGTTGCCGTGCCAGCGTGCCGCCGACGCCAAACCAGAACGGGTCGCCCGAGGCCAGCACCACCGTCGGCTGGCCGCGCCGCGCCAGCACCGGGGCGGTGTCCAACGGCACCGGCCAGGGCTGGCCCCGGCGGCCTGCCTGCACCAGTTCCAGGTGGCGCGGAGCGCCGACAATCACCGCCGCCCCGGCCAGCGCCTGCTGCGCCGGCGGGTTCAGGCCGGCCAGGCCGTCTTCGTTCAGTCCGATCACCGTCAACCAGGGTTCAACCATGGCGCATGTTCTCCTGCTGGGGGGTACCAGCGATGCCAGCGCGCTGGCCCAGGCGCTTTGCCGGGCCGGCGTACCGGCGATTTTTTCCTATGCCGGGGCCACGCGCGCACCGCTGGCCCAGCCCCTGCCCACGCGCTGCGGCGGCTTTGGCGGCGTGCAAGGGTTGGTCGATTTTTTGCGCGCCCAGGCGATCACGCAGGTGGTTGATGCCACCCACCCCTTTGCCGCGCAGATGAGCCGCAACGCCTGCGCCGCCTGCGCCATGGCGGGCGTGCCCCTGCTGGCGCTCGAGCGCGCGCCCTGGCAGCCCCAGCCGGGCGACCGCTGGCTGCAGGTGCCCGACATGGCCGCTGCTGCCGCCGCCCTGCCGCCGTCGCCCCGCCGGGTGTTCCTGGCCGTGGGGCGCAAGCAGCTCGCCGCCTTTGCCGTCCAGCCCCAGCACCATTACCTGCTGCGGCTGGTGGATGCGCCGGCGCCCGGCAGCCTGCCGCTGGCGCAGGCCACGGCGCGCGTGGCACGCGGGCCGTTTTCTTTTGCCGACGACCTGGCGCTGCTGCAGGCCGAGGGCATTGAATGGCTGGTGAGCAAGAACGCCGGCGGCGAGGCCACGCGCGGCAAGATCGGCGCCGCCCGCGCCCTGGGCCTGCCGGTGGTGCTGGTGCAGCGCCCGGCGCTGCCCGAGCGCGCGTGCGCCAGCCGCGTGGCGCAGGTGCTGCACTGGCTGCATCACGGCGCGCTGCCCGCCGAGGCGGGGGTGGCGCCGGGGTAGCTGCGCGGCGTATAGACCCAGGGGCCGACGCGGCGCGTCTGGCTGTTGCCCACCAGCACCACGGTGCGCATGTCGGCCATGTCGGCGCGGGCCTCCTGCAATGTGCAGACCTGCAATTGCTCGTCGGGCGTGGCCACGGCGCGGGCAAAGACCAGCAGGCGCTCTGGCGTGCAGTGCGCGCGCAGCAGCGCCAGCAGGCGCGCAAAGCCCTCGGGGCGGCTGGCCGAGCGCGGGTTGTACAGCGCCAGGGCAAAGTCGGCCTGCAGCGCCAGCTGCACGCGCTGCGCAATCACGTCCCAGGGCTTGAGGTTGTCCGAGAGGTTGATGCAGGCAAAGTCGTGCCCCAGCGGCGCGCCGGCGCGTGCGGCGGCGGCGAGCATGGCGGTGACGCCCGGCAGTACCTCGATGTCCAGCGCCTGCCAGCGGGTGGACTCGGCGGCATCGGCGTGCTCCAGGGCCTCGAACAGCGCCGAGGCCATGGCAAACACCCCCGGGTCGCCCGAGGACACCACCACCACGCGCCGCCCCTGCGCCGCCAGTGCCAGCGCCTGGCGCGCACGCGCAATTTCGACGCGGTTGTCCGAGGCGTGCCACTGCGGCTGCGCTTCTGTGCCTTGGGCCGCCATGTCATGCGTGGTCCATAGCGCCTGCGCCCGCGCCACGTAGGGCAGGTAGCCGACCACGTCGTCGGCTTGCTGCAGGGCCTGCAGCACGGCAGCGGTGGTGTGCGCCGGGGCACCGGGGCCCAGGCCGGCGACGGTAAGGCGGCCCGTGGGGGTGGGGAGGGGGGTCATTCGGGGCTTTCCGGGCGGCGGCCCTGACCGTGCACCAGCACGATGGAGAAATACGGCACCTCGCCCTCGGGCACGGCGGCCAGCGGGCGCACCTGCTGCGCGGCGGTGCTGGCGTTTTGCACCAGCCAGGCGGCGTCGAGCCGGCCGCAGCGCGCCAGGGCGTGGCGGATGCGTGGCAGGTTGCGCCCCACCTTCATCACCACCACGGCATCGGCGCCCTGCATCCGCGCCACCAGCGCGTCTTCGCTCAGGGTGCCGGGCAGCACCACCAGCACGTCGTCGCCCCAGGTGATGGGGATGCCGCTGGCGTGCCAGCAGCCGACCATGCCGGGAATGCCGGGCACCACCTGCAGCGCCACGCCGCCGCGCGCCTGCAGCCGGGTGTAGAGGTGCATGAAGGAGCCGTACAGGAACGGATCGCCCTCGCACAGCACCACCAGCTGCTCGGTGCGCGCGAGCTGCGCCAGGCGCTCGCACCAGTGGTCGTAGAACTGCGCCAGCTGCTGCACGTAGGCCGGGCTGTCCACCGGCAGTTCGGTGGTCACGGGGTATTCCATGGCGTGCTCGACCACGCCGGAGGCGAGCAGGCCGGCCACCGCCTGGCGCGCCTTGCCCGGGCGCCCGCGCTTGCGAAAAAACGCCACGTGGCGCGCCTGGCGCACCAGGCGGTCGGCGCGCACGCTCAGCAGTTCGGGGTCGCCCGGGCCCAGGCCGACGCAGACGATGCCGGGTGCGGCCGGCGCCCCAGGTTTATTCAGCATCGCAGGCCAGGGCGTTGAGGGCGGCAACGGTGATGGCCGAGCCGCCCAGGCGCCCGCGCACGATCAGCGCCGGGACGGGCAGGTCTTGCCACAGGGCGTCCTTGGATTCCTGCGCGCCGACGAAGCCCACCGGGCAGCCGATGATGGCCGCCGGGCGCGGGCAATCGGGCGACTGCAGCATGTTGAGCAGGTGAAACAGCGCTGTGGGCGCGTTGCCAATGGCGACCACCGCGCCGGCGAGCTGGGGGCGCCACAGCTCCAGCGCGGCGGCGCTGCGCGTGGTGCCCAGCTGCTGCGCCAGCGCCGGCACGCGCGCGTCGTGCAGGGTGCAGACGATGGCGTTGGCCGCCGGCAGGCGGGCGCGGGTGATGCCTTCGCTCACCATGCGCGCATCGCACAGGATGGGCGCGCCCGCGCGCAGCGCCTGGCGCGCCCGGGCGGCCATGCCGGGCGAGAAATGCACATGGGGCGCGAGCTCGACCATGCCGGCGGCGTGGACCATGCGCACCACCACCGGCTCTTCGTCGGCGGCAAAGCGCGCCAGATCGGTTTCGCGCCGGATGGTGGCAAAGGATTGGCGGTAAATGGCCGCGCCGTCGGTTTCGTAGCAGTGGGGTGAGGGCGGGGAAGGGGGCGTCATGGTGGGCATTGCAGCAAGGCGGGCTGCGCCAGCAGGGCGCTGGCGCGGTGGTAGGCGCGATGGGCCTGCGCCGGGGTGTCGGCGCGGCCTTGGTCGATGAGGGCAAACAGCGGGTCGCTGGCAGGGGCGGCTTCGGCCTGGGCGCACAGCGCCAGCGTGGTGGCGCCGGGGTGGGCGCAGCCCTTGGCACAGCCCGCAACGTGCAGCTGCACCCCTGGGGGCAGGTGCGCTGCCAGCCCTTCGGCCAGCGCCAGCGTGGGCGCCAGCGCCTGGTCGCAGCCGGGCGCGCCGCTGCAGGCCCAGACGCGCAGGCGCGGGTCGTGTGCGTCGGCGATCCAGCGGCCCGCATCGGCGGGCGGAGCGCCTTCGGCCAGCACCATGCGCCAGGGGGTGATGCGCAGGCCCGCGTCGCCGCCCTGCGCCTGCAGTGCCTGCGCCAGGCGGGCGAAATCGGCCGCCGGAATACGCCCCAGCGGCGCGGCCAGCAGCCAGTGCCCGCCGGGGTGTGCGCCAGGGGTGGGGTGGTGGGGGGCGGCGCCATCGTGCGGCGGCACCGGGCTTGCCTGCCAGCGGCAGCCCGGGGGCAGGGGCAGTTGCTGCGGCGTGTCGGCCTGCCACAGGCGGGCCACGCGGCCGGGGTGCTGGCCCTGGGCGCGGCGTGCGCGGGCCTGGGTGGCGCACCAGCGCGCCAGCGCCAGGGCAGCGGCCAGGGCCGTATCCAGGCTGGGGCAGGCGATGGCCTGGGCCTGGCCGTCGGGCTGCAGCCACCAGTGCTGGCCGTCGGCGCACCACAGGCGCACGTCGGCCGAGACGCTGGCCAGGGCTGGGCGCTGGGGCTGGCCCACGGCCCAGCCGAACTTGGGCGGCAGGCCGTCGAGGCCGCTGGCACCGAGCACCGCCTGCTGCAGCGCCAGCGCGCCGGCCTGCAGGCCGTCGTCCGGCTGCCAGAAGGGGTCGAGCACGATGCAGCGCAGGCTTTCGCTGCGCGCGTCGGCGTCGAGCAGGCCCTGTGCGGCCAGGGCCTGCAGGAGGGGGGCGTGCGCCGCCGGGGCGACGCCGCGCAGCTGTACGTTGGCGCGGGTGGAGAGCTCGATCATGCCGTTGCCGTACTGCTGCGCCAGCTCGGCCACGCGCAGCGCCTGGGCCGCGCTCAGGCGTCCCAGTGGCGGGCGCACGCGCACGATCAGGCCATCGCCGCTGGCCATGGGTTGCAGGGCGCCGGGGCATCGGCCTTTGATGGCAAAAGAGGGGTTGGACATGGGCATGGGGGAAGCGGTAGCCGGGGCGAGACTTTACCCGCCGGACGGGCCCCAAAAATGCGGCGCCACCTATAATCGCGGTCTTTCCGAGGAGCGTTGCAGCGCCCTGCGCACCGCACGGTGCGGACGGGGCGTGAGGCTCGGATACCTGCATTCGCAACGACGCTCACCCACGCCTGTCCTGTGCGGTGAGCCGTCAATTCCTCCCCCAGGCGCGTGGCTTTTTTCATTCTTCTTCATGAGGACGCCACCATGAGCGCAGCATTCAAAGCCCACGACTCGGCCATTGCCGACATCACCCTGGCCGCCTGGGGCCGCAAGGAAATCAAGATCGCCGAAACCGAGATGCCCGGCCTGATGGCGGTGCGCGAGGAGTTCGCGGCGCAGCAGCCTTTGAAGGGCGCGCGCATCACCGGCAGCCTGCACATGACCATCCAGACGGCGGTGCTGATCGAAACCCTCAAAGCCCTGGGCGCCGACGTGCGCTGGGCTTCGTGCAATATTTTCAGCACGCAGGACCACGCGGCTGCCGCCATCGCCGCCACCGGCGTGCCGGTGTTCGCCATCAAGGGCGAATCGCTGAAAGACTACTGGGACTACACCCACGCCATCTTTGAATTCGGCCCCAAGGGCGCGGAGGGCGAAGGCCCGAACATGATCCTGGACGACGGCGGCGATGCCACCATGCTCATGCACCTGGGCCAGCGCGCCGAGAAGGATTTGTCGGTGCTGGCGAATCCGGGCAGCGAGGAAGAAAAAATCGTCTTCGCGGCGATTCGCGCCAAGCTGGCTGAGGACGCCACCTGGTACAGCCGCAAGAGCGCGCAGATCATGGGTGTGACGGAAGAAACCACCACCGGCGTGCACCGATTGAACGAGATGTCGGCCAAGGGCGAGCTGAAGTTCCGCGCCATCAACGTCAACGATTCGGTCACCAAGAGCAAGTTCGACAACCTCTACGGCTGCCGCGAATCGCTGGTGGACGGCATCAAGCGCGCCACCGACGTCATGATCGCCGGCAAGGTGGCCTGCGTGGCGGGCTATGGCGACGTCGGCAAGGGCTCGGCCCAGGCCCTGCGCGCGCTCAGCGCCCAGGTCTGGGTGACCGAGATCGACCCCATCAACGCCCTGCAGGCGGCGATGGAAGGCTACCGCGTGGTGACCATGGAATACGCCGCCGACAAGTGCGACATCTTCGTGACGACGACCGGCAACCGCGACGTGATTACGTTTGAGCACATGGCGGCCATGAAGAACGAATCAATAGTCTGCAACATCGGCCACTTCGACAACGAAATCCAGGTCGCCAAGCTCGAAGAGCACTGCCAGTGGGAAGAGATCAAGCCCCAGGTCGATCACGTCATCTTCCCGTCTGGCCGCCGCATCATCCTGCTGGCCAAGGGCCGCCTGGTGAACCTGGGCTGCGCCACCGGCCACCCGAGCTTCGTCATGAGCAACTCGTTTGCCAACCAGACGCTGGCGCAGATCGAGCTGTACACGCGCCCCGACGCTTACCAGGTGGGCAAGGTCTATGTGCTGCCCAAGGTGCTCGACGAGAAGGTGGCGCGCCTGCACCTGAAGAAGGTCGGCGCCCAGCTCACCGAGCTGACCGACGCGCAGGCGGCCTACATCGGCGTGGGCAAGAACGGCCCGTACAAGCCCGATACCTACCGTTATTGACATCAAAAACCATAGCTGCTCGCGCTTGCCTGTAGCCATTTTCAGCATGAAAACCATCTGAAACTGGCGCCAATCAAGCGCAAGCAGCTATCAAAACAAGAGAGGGCTGCGTCATGCGCGCCGATGTTTTCCTGGTCGAAGGCGGTCACGCCGCGACCCGTTCCCAGGCCCAGCGCCTGATTGCCGCCGGCGTGCAATGGCGCCTGGCACCGACCCTGCCCTGGAACCAGGTCGCCAA
>JAJTBK010000475.1 GCA_021286965.1 Comamonadaceae bacterium
GGCTGCCCTGGCCGGCGATGTCGCGCCCTTGCAGGGCGATGGTGCCGGTGGTGGGGCGGTAAAAACCGCTGATGCAGTTGAACACCGTGGTCTTGCCGGCGCCGTTGGGGCCGATGATGGCGAAGATCTCGCGTTCCTTGACGTCAAAGGCGATGCCATCGACGGCCAGCAGGCCGCCAAAACGCATACTCAGCCCCTGCACTTGCAGAAAAGGGGTACTGCCGGCCATTACTTCACCTCCACGTGGTGGCGTTGCATGGGCAGCAGGCCCTGCGGGCGCCACACCATCATCAAAATCATGACCAGGCCGAAAATCAGCATCCGGTATTCGGCAAATTCACGCGCAATCTCGGGCAGGGCGGTGAGCAAGATGGCCGCCAAAATCACGCCCAGCTGCGAGCCCATGCCGCCGAGCACGACGATGGCCAGGATCAGCGCCGATTCGATGAAGGTGAACGATTCCGGGTTGACGATGCCCTGGCGCGCCGCGAAGAACGCGCCGCCAAAGCCGGCGAACATGGCGCCCAGCGTGAAGGCCGAGAGCTTGATCTTCATCGGGTTCAGGCCGAGTGAGCGGCAGGCGATCTCGTCCTCGCGCAGCGCCTCCCAGGCGCGGCCAATCGGCATACGGATCAGGCGGTTGCTGATGGCCAGCGTGACCACCGCCAGCAAGAGCGCCATCAGGTACAGGAAGATCACCATGTGCATGGAGTTGAACTCCAGGCCGAAGAACTGGTGGAAGGTGGTGGCACCTTCGACCGAGGGGCTGCGCGCCAGCTCCAGGCCAAAGACGCTGGGCTTGGGGATGCTGGAGATGCCGTCCGGCCCGCCGGTCCAATCGACCAGGTTCACCAGCAGCAGGCGGATGATTTCGCCAAAGCCCAGCGTGACGATGGCCAGGTAGTCGCCGCGCAGGCGCAGCACCGGAAAGCCGAGCACGAAGCCAAACAGCGCCGAGGCAGCGCCGGCCAGCGGCAGCGCTTCCCAGAACGTCCAGCCGGCCCAGTGGAACAGCAGGGCGTAGGTGTAGGCGCCGACGGCGTAGAAGCCGACGAAGCCCAGGTCCAACAGGCCGGCAAAGCCGACGACCACGTTCAGGCCCAGGCCGAGCATGACGTAGATCATGGCCAGGGTGGCGATATCGACCGCATTGCGGCCGGCAAAGAACGGCCAGGTGACGGCGGCGAGCAGTGCCACCGTGAGCCAGATGCCGCGCTGGCGCTGGGGAATGCTGGGCAGGCTTGGCCAGGGAAGGCGCACTTTGCTGGCGGCAAAGTAGGGGCGCAGCATTTGCACCACGAACACCAGCAGGCAGGCCCAGGCAACGCTGCTCCAGTGCTGCGCGATGATGGTGCGCATACCGGCGCGCTCCAGGTGCAGGCCAAAGATCGGCGTGACGACGATGGCCGTGAGCACCGTGGCGGTGAGGGCGTGCGCCAGGTTCTGGCGCCAGTTCGGGCGGTGGGTGGAGGTGACGGCGGTGCTCATCAGACTTTCTCCACTTCCGGTTTGCCCAGGAGGCCGGTGGGGCGGAACAGCAAGATTAGCACCAGCAGGCCAAAGGCGACGATGTCCTTGTATTCCGAAGACAGGTAGGCGGCGGCAAAGGTCTCGGCCACGCCCAGTAGCACGCCACCGAGCATGGCGCCGGGAATCGAGCCGATGCCGCCGAGCACGGCCGCCGTGAACGCCTTGACGCCGACGATGAAGCCGATGAACGGATTGAGCTTGCCCACGGCCAGCGCGATCAGCACGCCGCCCACGGCCGCGAGCATGGCGCCCAGGATGAAGGTGAACGAGATCACGCGGTT
>JAJTBK010000435.1 GCA_021286965.1 Comamonadaceae bacterium
CGAGGCGCAGCTGCGCGCCGTGGCGCGCCAGCTGCTGGCCCTGGGCGCCATTGGCGTGCAGCGCGTGACCACTGAGGCCGGGCACGCGTTCGACACCCTGACGCTGACCGCCGCCTCGCGCCCGGTGCTGCGCGGCGAGCAGCCGGTGCTGCTGCGCGAGGCCACGGCGCAGGCGGGGCCGAAGAAAACGCGCCGCGCCGGCGCCCTGCCGGTGGCGGCGGCCGACCTGGGGCCGGACGCGCAGGTGCGCTTCATCAACCTCAAGGCCTGGCGCGCCGAGGTGGCGCGCGAGCACAACCTGCCGGCCTACGTGATCTTCCACGACGCCACGCTGGCGGCGATTGCGCAGCAACACCCCCAGTCGCTGGCCGATTTGCAGGACATCAGCGGCATGGGCGCGAAGAAGCTCGAAGCCTACGGCGCCGAGGTGCTGCGCGTGGTGGCCGCCGGCTAGGCGCGCAAGGTCTGCAGGGCCAGCGCCTGCGCATGACCCGCTGCCAGCCGCCGAAAGGGGGGGGAAATGCGCGCCTCCTGCGCCGCTGCCTGCCAAAACGCCTGTGCCAGCACCTGCGCCTGGGGCCAGACGTCGGCCGTGGCCGCCGTCGGCTGCAGCTGCGCCGGGGCAAAGTCCGGCGTCAGCAGCTCGCCAGCGATGGGCATGTAAAGCATGGGCAGCATGTCGTAGCTGGGCGAGAGTCGCCAGTCGTCGTCTTCGAGCACCAGCGAGATGTTGCCGTAGTGCCGGTCGGTGTTGCCGATCAGGCAGCCATAGGCTTCGAGCAGGCGCAGCGTGGTGGCGTCGGCCCCGGTGAGCAGCGGCGGCTGGTGCGCGCGCAGGCGCAGCGCGGTGGCGGCCCAGTTGTCGGTCTCGCCGATGTACTGGGCGTCGTACACCAGCAGCGACACCATGCCGATGCGCCCCGGCGGCACGCCGCCGCCCACGCCCGGCCAGGGCGCGCAGCGGTCAAAGCGCTCGGACTGCAGGAACACCCGTCCGGCGCGCTCGAACACCTGCGTCGGCGCGGACGGCAGGGCGGCGGCGGCCAGCGTCTGCAGCGCCAGGTGCTCGCAGTGCAGCAGGTCGCGCAGGCGCTGCTCGGCGGGGCTGTCGCCTGCCGGGGAGAACTTGACGATCACGCTGCGCCCGGCCGTGACGCAGCAGAACTTGGGCTGCTCGCCCCCGGCGGACGAGCCCGGCCACTGGCCCTGCAGCGCGCCGTGTGCCAGGGTGGGGTAGTCGTCGGCGCCCTGGGCCTGCACCAGCTGCGGCGCCAGGGCGGCAAAGCGCGCCAGCGAGGCCGCGCCCACCAGCAGGTTGCCCGGCAGGTCTTCGCCGCACAGGGCCAGGGCGCGCAGCACGTCGTCGTCCGACCAGTGGTGCGGTTGTGCCGGCAGCGCCAGCTCGGGGTGGCGGTGCGCAAAATGCCGGCCCATGAAGCCCTGCGGCCGCATGTCGGCCAGGAACCAGGGCAGGCCGTCGTGGCGCTCGCGCACGCCGTCGGCTTCCTCGACCCAGAAGGCGCCGCCGGCCAGCGCCCACATCTGCGCAAACGGTGCCGGGCGGCCCTGGGTGTCGATGCGCCACAGCGGCACCTGCGTGCCTACGCCGCGCACGCTGCGCAGCAGCAGATACCGCTGCGAGCGCGCGGCGCCCACCTTGCCCACCTGGCCGGCTTCCAGCAGTGGTGCCAGCGCCCGCGAAATGGTGGGCTGGCTGGCCTGCAGCGCGGCCTGCAGCTGTGCGCTGGTGGCTACGCTGCCGAGCCGGCGCAGGGCGGCCAGCAGACGCGCCGAGGCCGGGTGGGGAGGGGGCTGGGGCATGGCTGGGTATGAATAGATATTTGGCGCCATTTTCGCAGTCAAGTGCGATGCCGTGTGAATAAATACGCCGTTCCTGTGCTGCGGCCTGGGGCGACTGCGG
>JAJTBK010000445.1 GCA_021286965.1 Comamonadaceae bacterium
AGGCCGCCGATGCCGCTGTCGAAAACACCAATTGGGGACGAGGAATGCATCATGGCAGGAAGACAGAAAAAGAAAGCTGCCGGCATTGTAGAAAGCCCCCGCCTGTCAGAGCCTGTACTGGGTTTTTTTGCTATTTAAATAATAGCTTCTGACGCTTTGTGGATGCGCCATGGTGGCTTGTTTGGGTGATTTCTTCGCGGGGTGGGGGTGTAAGTTTGATGCCAGTCAGTGGCTTGTAAGTGCGGCCACCGAAAGTACCGCCCGCATCCATTCATTTGCAGGAGACAAAACCATGAGCGACACCTCTACCGCGATCCAATCCGTGTTGGTTGAGAACCGTGTGTTCCCGCCCTCCGATGCCACCGTCAAGGCTGCCCGCGTCAGCGGCATGGCCGGTTACGAGGCGCTGTGCGCCGAGGCCGAGAAGGATTTTGAAGGCTTCTGGGCGCAGCGCGCCCGCGACAACGTGGTGTGGAGCAAGCCCTTCACCCAGACGCTCGATGAATCCCAGGCGCCGTTCTACAAATGGTTCGCCGACGGCGAGCTCAACGCCAGCGCCAACTGCCTGGACAAGCACGTCGGCACGCCGGTCGAGAACAAGACCGCCATCATTTTTGAAGCCGACGGCGGTGAAGTCACCAAGGTCACCTACAAGGAGCTGCTCGCCCGCGTCGGCCAGTTCGCCAACGCCCTGAAGGCGCAGGGCGTGAAGAAGGGCGACCGCGTGCTCATCTACATGCCGATGACCATCGAGGGCGTGGTCGCCATGCAGGCCTGCGCGCGCATCGGCGCCACGCACAGCGTGGTGTTCGGCGGCTTCTCCGCCAAGGCAGTGCAAGAGCGCGTGATTGATGCCGGCGCCGTGGCCATCGTCACCGCCAACTACCAGATGCGTGGCGGCAAGGAGCTGCCGCTCAAGGCCATCATCGACGAGGCCCTGGATTTGGGCGGCTGCGACACCATCAAGAGCGTGCTGGTGTACGAGCGCACCGCCAGCGCCTGCAACATGGTCGCCGGGCGCGACATCACCTTCACCCAGGCCCTGGCTGG
Source organism: Comamonadaceae bacterium (assembly GCA_021286965.1). GTDB lineage: Bacteria > Pseudomonadota > Gammaproteobacteria > Burkholderiales > Burkholderiaceae_C > Paenacidovorax. Next base: position 1,051 of record JAJTBK010000445.1, read on the forward strand.
CCAGAGCAGCGAATGCGCGCCCGAGCCGGTGAACGCCGAGCATCCGCTGTTCATCCTCTACACCTCGGGCTCCACCGGCAAACCCAAGGGCGTGCAGCACAGCACCGGCGGCTACATCCTGTGGGCCAAGATGACCATGGACTGGACGTTCGACCTGCGTGCCGACGACGTCTTCTGGTGCACCGCCGACATCGGCTGGATCACCGGCCACACCTACGTCGCCTACGGCCCGCTGGCCGCCGGTGGCACGCAGATCATCTTTGAAGGCGTGCCCACTTACCCCCATGCCGGGCGCTTCTGGCAGATGATCGAGCGCCACAAGTGCTCGGTGTTCTACACCGCACCCACGGCCATCCGCTCGCTCATCAAGGCCTCCGATACGGATGAGAAGGTGCATCCCAAGAACTGGGATTTGAGCAGCCTGCGCATCCTCGGCAGCGTCGGCGAGCCGATCAACCCCGAAGCCTGGATGTGGTACTACAAGAACGTCGGCGGCGAGCGCTGCCCGATCGTGGATACCTGGTGGCAGACGGAAAACGGCGGCCACCTCATCACCCCGCTGCCGGGCGCCACGCCGCTGGTGCCGGGCTCGTGCACGCTGCCGCTGCCGGGCATCGCCGCTGCCATCGTCGATGACACGGGCCACGACATGCCCAATGGCGCCGGCGGTATGCTGGTCATCAAGCGCCCCTGGCCGTCCATGATCCGCACCATCTGGAACGACCCCGAGCGCTTCAAGAAGAGCTACTTCCCCGAGGAAATGGGCGGCAAGATCTACCTGGCTGGCGACGGCGCGGTGCGTGACGCCAAGACCGGCTACTTCCGCATCACCGGCCGTATCGACGACGTGCTCAACGTCTCGGGCCACCGCATGGGGACGATGGAAATCGAATCGGCCCTGGTCGCCAAGACCGACCTGGTGGCCGAGGCCGCCGTGGTCGGTCGCCCGGATGACCTGACGGGCGAGGCCATCTGCGCCTTCGTCGTGCTCAAGCGCTCCCGCCCCACCGGCGAGGAAGCCAAGCAGATTGCCAAAGAGCTGCGCGATTGGGTGGCCAAGGAAATCGGCCCTATCGCCAAGCCCAAGGACATCCGCTTTGGCGAGAATCTGCCGAAAACGCGCTCGGGCAAGATCATGCGTCGCCTGCTGCGCTCGCTGGCCAAGGGCGAGTCCATCACCCAGGACACCAGCACGCTGGAAAATCCGGCGATCCTGGATCAGTTGACGCAGAACAATTGATGAAAATAAGCGCTAGCCCTTGCCCAGCAATCGCCAGCAGCTCCTAAAAAAGAAGCAGCCCGCAGACGCGGGCTGTTTCTTTTTTGTGGTGGCGGCGGTGCTCAGCCGAGCAGGTCGGCGTATTCCTTGTGGCCGTAGCCGGTGAGCTGTGTCCAGGGCAGGGTGCTGGGCAGGGGCTGGCGCCGGGCCGTGGTCAGGCTGCGCTGGCTGCCCTGGGCGTTGTGCGATTCGATGCGCTGCGGGAACTGGCCCTGGATGTCCCACAGCACCTGCACCGGCTGGCTGCTGCTGCCGCCCTGGTACCAGCGTGTGCCGGCGGGGGCGGGGCGGGGCAGGGGCTTCATGCGGGCGATTTGCGCCGGGTCCAGCAGGTGCTGGGCGTTCGCCCATTGGCCATCAAAGCCCACCTGGCCCCATTCGGCGGGCGGCACATCGACCAGCAGGCGCTCGTGCGCGTTCACCAGGCGCACCTGCAGCTGGCCATCGCCCTGGCGCTGCACCCAGCGCGCGGCGGCGGCAATGTCCATGTGCTTGTGCGCCTTGGCGCCGCTGCTGTGCTCGTCTTCGCTGTGCGCATGGTGCGGCAGGATGCGGGCCAGCCAGATCTGCTCGCCCTGGCGCAGCAGTTGCTCGCTGTAACGCAGTTCGCGCGTGACGCCATCGGCGCTCACGGTGTGGACATGGTGCTCGATGTGCAAGGCCAGGGCGGGCGGATGGGCGGGGGTGGCTGCTGCGGCCTGGGCCGAGCCCGCCAGGGTCAGGCCCCAGACCAGGGCGGTGGCTGCGCAAAGACGGTATGGCATGGTGTCGAAAAAGCAAGGAAAGCGAAAGGGAAAAGCCGAACACGCCCGGGCCACAGGGGCCGGCGGGCGTGGCCGGGGTCAGTGCCTGGGCACGGGGCTTACAGGCCCATGGCCGCCTTGACGAGGCCGAAGACCTTGGTGTTGAGCATCGTGCCCTTGAAGCCGCTGCTGCCGGCGCCGCCGGCAAACAGCATCACGTCGCCGCCGCCATGGGTTTCGGAGCCGGGGCTGCCCAGGGGAATGCCGACTTCCTGCAGGTAGTCGTCGGCGGCGGTATCGACGCTGGTCAGATCGTCACGCGTGGCCTTGCGCGGCCCGCCGCCGTTGCCAAAGACCAAGGTGGTGTAGGGCTTGCCGTCGGCGGCCTGGGCCAGCACGGGCTGGCCCTGCACGGTGCTGGCCTTGATGTCGGTGCTCTTGCCGAGGATGGGCGTGCCGCGCTGCGCGTAGCCGTTGAAGGCCATGGTGTGGTCGTGGTCGGCGGTGACGACGATCAGGGTGTTCTTCAAGTCCACCAGCGACAGCGCACGGGCAATGGCGTTGTCAAAGGCGACGGTGTCTTCGAGCGCGCGCTTGGCATTCGTACCGTGCAGGGCGTGGTCGATGCGCCCGCCTTCGACCATGAGGAAATAGCCCTTGCCGTTGTTTTGCAGCACCTTGATGGCTTTTTCCGTCATGTCGGCCAGGCTGGGCTCGTCGAGCTGCTTTTTCACCCGGTCGAGTTCGTAGTTCAGGTGGTCTTTGTTGAACAGGCCCACGAGCTTGGGCGTGCTGGCCGGGTTCACGGCCTGCAGC
>JAJTBK010000450.1 GCA_021286965.1 Comamonadaceae bacterium
AAGATCAACGCCGTGTTCGGTGTTGATGTGCAGCGCTTTTCCGATGACGACGAGGCCCGCCTGGTGGCCGGCCTGCGCGAGGCCCTGGCCGACGCGCCGCCGGGCAGCGAGGCCGTGTCGCTGGCCGAGATGCGCGAGCTCGCCGCCAACATGCCCGCCCTGGCGCGCCGCCTGCTGGCGCTGCACCAGGGCCAGCGCAGCGCGCAGGAGCGCGCCGACGCCCTGGCCGCGCAACTGGGCGACGAGCGCGGCGGCCCGCTGCTGCAGGGCGCGCCGCCCGCCTACGAGGAGGTGCGCGACTTTTTCTTTGCCCGCCACAACCACATCGCCGAATTGGACGACCTGGCCGAGCAATGCGCCAGCGCCTGGGGCCTGCAGCCGGGGCGCGCGCACGAGGCGCTGGCGCAGCGCCTGCAACAGGCCCACGGCGTGCGCTGCGTGGACGATGGCGTCGGCATGGCCGCAGGCGCCGAGCCTGCCGGTGTGCCCTGGCGCCAGTTCGATCCCGCCAGCCGCGTGCTGCGCCTGGCGGCTTCCCTGGAGCCGGGACAGCGCGCCTTTCACATGGCCACGCAGCTGGCGTTTTTGGAATGTGCGCCGCTCTTGCAGCAATTGGCCGAGGGCGCGGGCCTGGCCAGCGCCCAGGCGCGGGCGCTGGCGCGCGTCGGCCTGGCGCATTACTTCGCCGGCGCCCTGGTGCTGCCCTATGGCGCTTTTTTGCAGGCGGCCGAGCAACTGGGCTACGACATCGACCGGCTGGGCCAGCGCTTTGGCGTCGGTTTTGAGACCGTGTGCCACCGCCTCTCCACCTTGCAGCGGCCGCAGGCGCGGGGCGTGCCGTTTTTCTTCGTGCGCGTGGACCGGGCGGGCAACATCAGCAAGCGCCAGTCGGCCACGCACTTTCACTTCAGCAAGATCGGCGGCACCTGCCCGCTGTGGAACGTGTACGAGGCTTTTGCCCAGCCCGGGCGCATCGTGCGCCAGATTGCCCGGATGCCCGATGGCCGCGCCTACCTGTGGGTGGCGCGCACCGTCTCGCGCCGCGCCGGCGGCTTTGGTGCGCCCGAGAAAACCTTTTCCGTCGCCCTGGGCTGCGACGTGCGCCACGCGCCGCAGCTGGTGTACGCCAAGGGCCTGGACCTGGCCGACCCCGAGGCCGCCGTGCCCATCGGCATGGGCTGCAAGGTGTGCGAGCGTGCCGCCTGCCCGCAGCGCGCCTTTCCGGCGCTGGGGCGGGCGCTGGACGTGGACGAGAACCGCAGTGCGCTCGCCCCGTACCCGGCCGCCGGGTAGGCGTGCGCCGGCCCTGGGGTATGCTGCGGGCTTCCTCTGGGTGGGAGCAATATGGCACTTCCTTCGCGTTCGCGTGGTTTTTGGCGCTGGAGCCTGGCCTTGGTTCTGCTCGGCTGGGGCGTCACCTCGGTGGTGGTGCAGCAGCAGCGCCAGAGCAACGCCACGCTGGCATACACGCGGTTCAGCGAAGAGGCCCGCTCCAGCACCGACGCCCTGGAGCAGCGCATGGCAGCCTACGCCGAGGTGGTGGCCAGCGCACGCGACATGTTCATCGTCAACCCGGCCCTGAACTACCAGCAGTTCGCCCTGGTGGCGCGGGCGCACAACTTCCGCCAGCGCTACCCGGAGCTGCGCAACCTCTCGTTTGCGCGCGCGGTGGCGCACGCGCAGCTGCCCGCGTTCGAGCAGCGCCTGGCGGCGCAGGCGCGCGCCATGGGGTTGCCCGAGGACGGCATCGTCCACCCGCGCCTGGAAGTGGCGCAGCACTACATCATCGAATACCTCTGGCCGCCCGAGCGCAACCAGAGCGTGTGGGGCCTGGACATTGCCTCGCAGCCGGCCAACCTGGCAGCGGTGGAAAAAGGCCGCAGCACCGGGCGCACGACGCTCTCTGCCCCCTTTGCACTGATCCAGGAGGCCGAGCACCCGCTGGCGGTGGGGCTGCGCGGGCCGGTGTTCGTCGATGTGCCGCAGCAGGCACAGCCGCAGTTCCTGGGCTCGGTCACGGTCACGCTGCGCATCAGCGAAATGCTCGACGCCCTGCACGGCATGGGCTACTTGAACGGCGTGGCGCTGCGCCTGGAAGACCTGGGCAGCAGCGACGAGGATGCACCGGGGCCCAGCCAGCTCATGGGCGAGTGGGGCCCGTGGCCGCAGGCGGCAGCGCCGCCAGGTGTGCAGCGCCGCGCCCTGCAGGTGCAGGGCCGGCGTTGGCGCCTGAGCTTCGTGCCGACGCAGTCCATGCTGTCGCCAGCGGAGCAGCAACTGCCCTGGTGGATTGGCACCGGTGGCGTGCTGGTGTCGCTGCTGCTGGGGCTGTTGGCACAGCTGCTGCTGCAGCAGCGCGCGCGGGCACTGTCGCGGGTCGACCAGTCGCTGCAGGAGCTGCAGCACAGCGAGGAGCGCTTTCGCGCCGTCTTCAACCAGGCAGCGGCCGGGGTGTCGCTCACCGATGCGGCCAGCGGGCGCTTTGAGCGCGTCAACCAGCGCTACTGCGACATCGTCGGCTACAGCGCCCAGGAGCTGCGCGAGCGCGACGTGCGCAGCATCACCCACCCCGACGACTGGCCTGAGAACCAGCGCCAGCTCGAACGCCTGCAGGCCGGCGAGGCCAGCGAATTCCGGCTCGAAAAACGCCTGCTGCACAAGAATGGCCAGAGCATCTGGGTGGACCTGACGCTCTCGTGCATCCGCCCGGGCAGCACGCAGCCGGCGTTTCACGTGGGCGTCATCCAGGACATCACCGAGCGGCGCCAGATCCGGGTGGCGCTGCAGGAGAGTGAACAGCGCCTGCGCGGCATCCTGGACCATTTGCCGGTCGGGATACTGCTGCTGTGGCAAGGCGAGGAGGTGGTGTTTCGCAACCGCCGCTTCATCGAGATCACCGGCTACACCGACGCCGTGTTCCAGCGCACCTCGCAATGGTGGGATTGCGCCTACCCCGATCCCCAGGTGCGGGCGCGCATCCGCAGCCACTGGCAGGCGCTGTGCGCGCACGCAGCCGAGGGCGACGGCGTGATTGCCGCTGGCGAATACGAGATCGTGCGTGTCGACGGCCAGCCGCGCATCGTCGATATCTCCGGCGTGCTGCAGGGCGAGAACCATCTGGTGATCTTTGAAGACCTGACGGCGCAGCGCACGGCCGAGGAGGAGATCAACTACCTGGCGCATTTCGACCCCCTGACGCAGCTGCCCAACCGCCACCAGCTGCTTGAGCTGCTGCGCCAGGTGCTCAGCGCCAGTGCCCGCCAGCAGCATTGCGGCGCGCTGCTGCTGCTCGATCTGGACCACTTCAAGATGCTCAACGAAACGCGTGGCCACGATTGGGGCGACCAGCTGCTGCGCCAGGTGGCCGAGCGCCTGCGCGGCTGTATGCACGAGCACGCCAGCGTGGCACGCCACGGCGACGATGAATTCGTCGTCCTGCTCGAAAACCTCGACCCCGCGCCGGCCCAGGCGGGCGAGCAGGTGCGCACCGAGGGCGAGCGCATCCTGCAGGTGCTGCGCGCGCCCTTCATGCTGGGCACCGAGCCCTACCACGGCAGCGTCAGCATGGGCGTGGTGGTGTTCCAGGGTCTGGGTGACGCAGCGGCCGAACTGCTGAAAAAAGCCGACCTCGCCATGCACCAGGCCAAGGCTGCCGGGCGCGACCAGCTGCAGTTCTACGACCCGCAGGTGCAGGCCGTGCTGCACGAGCGCGCACAGCTCGAACGCCACCTGCGTGAGGGCCTGGCGCAAGGCCAGCTGGCGCTGTACTACCAGCCGCAGATGGACATGGCCGGGCACATCATCGGCTGCGAGGCGCTCCTGCGCTGGCAGCATCCGCAGCTGGGCTTCGTCTCGCCCGCCACCTTCATCCCGCTGGCCGAGGATACGGGGTTGATCCTGCCCATTGGCCAGTGGGTGCTGCACACCGCCTGCGCCCAGCTCGCCGCCTGGGCCGCACAGCCGGCGCTGGCGGCGCTGACGCTGGCGGTGAACGTGAGTGCACGCCAGTTCCACCAGGAGAGCTTCGTGCCCGACGTGCTCGCCGCGCTGGCCAGTGCCGGCGCCAATGCCCGCCGCCTGGAGCTCGAACTCACCGAAAGCCTGCTGCTGCAGGACGTGCAGGACACCGTGGCCAAGATGGTGCAGCTCAAGGGCTACGGCCTGCGCTTTGCGCTCGACGATTTTGGCACCGGCTACTCCTCGCTCGCCTACCTCAAGCGCCTGCCGCTGGAGCAGCTCAAGATCGACCAGGGCTTTGTGCGCGACGTGCTCGTCGATCCGAACGACGCCGCCATCGCCCGCACCATCGTCGCCCTGGGCAGCAGCCTGGGCCTGCGCGTGATTGCCGAGGGCGTGGAGACCGAGGCCCAGCGCGACTTTTTGCAGCGCGCCCAGTGCCACGCCTGGCAGGGCTGCCTCCAAAGTCCGGCCCTGCCGGCAGCCGACTTCGAGGCCCTGGT
>JAJTBK010000456.1 GCA_021286965.1 Comamonadaceae bacterium
CAAGGCCCACCCCGGCCCGATCGCCGACATGGCGGGCTACCGCAAGTTTCTGGAGACCATCGGCTACCTCGTGCCCCAGCCCGCTGGCGCCCAGGCCACGACCACCGGCGTGGACGCCGAGCTGGCGCAGCAAGCCGGGCCGCAGCTGGTGGTGCCCATCCTCAATGCCCGCTACGCACTCAACGCCGCCAACGCGCGCTGGGGCTCTTTGTACGACGCGCTCTACGGCACCGACGCCATCAGCGACGAAGGCGGCGCGGAAAAGGGCAAGGGCTACAACCCGGCACGCGGCGCGAAAGTGATTGCCTTTGCCCGCAATTTCCTCGACCAGGCCGCGCCCCTGGCCGGCGCCTCGCACGCCGATGCGGTGGCCTACCGCGTCGAAGGCGGCGCGCTGGTGGTGCTGCTACAAAACGGCAGCAGCGCCCGCCTGCAGACCCCGGCCCAGTTCGTCGGCCACCATGGCGACGCCGCCAGCCCCAGCAGCGTGCTGCTGGTGAACAACGGCCTGCACATCGACATCCAAATCAACCGCGCCACCCCCATTGGCCAGAGCGACGCCGCTGGCGTCGCCGACCTGGTGCTGGAGGCGGCCCTGTCCACCATCCTCGACCTGGAAGACTCCGTCGCCGCCGTCGATGCCGAGGACAAGGTGCTGGGCTACAGCAACTGGCTGGGCATTTTGAAGGGCACGCTGACCGAGACCTTCGACAAGGGCGGCAAGCCGATGACGCGCGGCCTGAACCCCGACCGTGTCTATACCGGCGCCAACGGCCAGGCGGTGAAGCTGCACGGCCGCTCGCTGATGTTCGTGCGCAACGTCGGCCACCTCATGACCAACCCCGCCATCCTCTGGGGCGCTGACGGGCGCGAGATTCCCGAGGGCATCATGGACGCGGTCATCACCACCACCATCGCCCTGCACGACCTCCAGGGCCGGGGCCAGAACGGCATCCAAAACAGCCGCAGCGGCAGCGTCTACATCGTCAAGCCCAAGATGCACGGCCCGGCGGAAGTGGCCTTTGCCAGCGAGCTCTTTGGCCGCGTCGAGCAGTTGCTGGGCCTGGCCGACAGCACCGTCAAGCTCGGCATCATGGACGAGGAGCGGCGCACCAGCGTCAACCTGCAAGCCTGCATTGCCGCCGCCGCCAGCCGCGTGGCCTTCATCAACACGGGGTTCCTGGACCGCACGGGCGATGAGATGCACACCGCCATGCAGGCGGGCCCCATGGTGCGCAAGGGCGACATGAAGACCAGCGCCTGGATCCAGGCCTACGAGAAGAACAACGTGCTCGTCGGCCTGGCCTGCGGCCTGCGCGGCAAAGCGCAGATCGGCAAGGGCATGTGGGCCATGCCCGACCTGATGGCCGAGATGCTCAAGCAAAAAATCGCCCACCCCAAGGCCGGCGCCAACACCGCCTGGGTGCCCAGCCCCACGGGCGCGACGCTGCACGCGCTGCACTACCACCAGGTGAAGGTGAGCGACATCCAGATCGAACT
>JAJTBK010000471.1 GCA_021286965.1 Comamonadaceae bacterium
TCGGCCAGGCCGTCGTAGCCCATGCTGCGGCAAAAGCGCACCACGGTGGGCTTGCTCACATGGGCGCGCGCCGCCAGCTCGCGCACCGGCAGGCGGGCAAAAGCGCGGGCGTCGTGCAGCACGAGGCGGGCCACGCGCTGCTCGGCGGGCGCCAGCGAGGGCAGGGAGGCGGTGATGCGGTCGAGCATGGGCAGTCGGTGGCGGCGGGGGAGGCTGGCGCCGAATGTAACGCGGTTTCAACGCCTGGCGGGGCATACACTTGGGCCGCCGCCTTGCCGGCGACCGCTATTCGTTACAGGACAACACAGGCATGAACCAGCTCGACGCACTCAAGCAATGGACCACCGTGGTCGCCGACACGGGCGACTTTCACCAGCTGGCGCAGTTCCAGCCGCGCGATGCCACCACCAACCCGTCGTTGATCCTCAAGGCGGTGCAAAAAGCCGAGTACGCGCCGCTGCTGCAGGCCACCGTGGCGCGCTACCGGGGGCAGGCACTCGACGCCGTCATCGACCGCCTGCTGGTGCGTTTTGGTTGTGAGATCCTGGCGCAGATCCCGGGCCGCGTTTCGACCGAGGTCGATGCCCGCCTGTCGTTTGACACGGCGGCCACCGTGGCGCGGGCCGAGCGCCTGATCGAGCTCTACCAGGGCGAGGGCGTGCACATCGACCGCGTGCTCATCAAAATCGCCGCCACCTGGGAGGGCATCGAGGCGGCGCGCAAGCTCGAAAGCAAAGGCATCCACACCAACCTCACGCTGCTGTTCTCGTTTGCCCAGGCGGTGGCCTGCGGCCAGGCCAAGGTGCAGCTGATTTCGCCCTTCGTCGGGCGCATTTATGACTGGTACAAGAAGCAGGCCGGCAGCGGGTGGGACGAGGCCGCCATGGCCGGCGCCAACGACCCGGGCGTGCGCTCGGTGCGCAAGATTTTTGAGTTCTACAAGCATTTCGGCGTTGCCACCGAGGTCATGGGTGCGAGCTTTCGCAACGTGGGCCAGATCCAGGCGCTCGCCGGCTGCGATCTGCTGACCATCGCCCCCGAGCTGCTGGTGCAGCTGGCGAACAACGATGCGCCGCTGCCCTGCGCGCTCGACGCCGAGGCCGCCCGGCGCCAGGCGCAGCCCTTTGTGCAGTACGACGAGGCAGGCTTTCGCTACGCCCTGAACGAAGACGCCATGGCGACCGAGAAGCTGGCCGAGGGCATCCGCGCCTTTGCCGCCGACGCCGCCAAGCTCGAACAGCTCGTGCTGGCGGCCTGAGCCGCGGCTGCGAACCTCGTAAACTCGCGTGTTACGCCCGCATGACGGGCGGCTCCCACTTTTTCTTTTATGCACCAAGTCGTCATCAGCGGCACCGGCCTGTACCAGCCGCCCTACACCATCAGCAACGCCGAGTTGGTCGAAGCGTTCAACCGCTACGTCGATCAGGAAAACGCGCGCCATGCGGCCGCCATCGAGGCCGGCACGCGTGCGCCGCTGGCGCATTCGAGCGTCGAATTCATCGAGAAAGCCTCGGGCATCCACCAGCGCTACGTGCTGGAGAAAACCGGCATCCTCGACCCGGCGCGCATGTACCCGCATTACGCCGAGCGCGCCGACGACCAGCTCTCGCTCATGGCCGAGATCGCCGTCGCCGCCGCCGAGCAGGCGCTGGCGCAGGCCGGCAAGAGCGGTGCCGACGTCGATATGGTGCTGTGCGCGGCCTCGAACATGCAGCGCGCCTACCCGGCGATGGCGGTCGAGATCCAGCAGGCGCTGGGCGCGGGCGGCTACGGCTTTGACATGAACGTGGCCTGCTCCTCGGCCACCTTCGCCATCGAGCAGGCGGTCAACGCCGTACGCACCGGCAGCGTGCGCTGCGCGCTGGTGGTGAGCCCCGAAATCACCTCCGGCCACCACGCCTGGAACGACCGCGATTGCCATTTCATCTTTGGCGACGTGTGCACGGCGCTGCTGATCGAGCGTGCCGACCTGGCCACCGCCGCCGACACCTGGGAGGTGCTGGGCACGCAGCTGGCGACGCAGTTCTCCAACAACATCCGCAACAACTTCGGTTTCTTGAACCGCAGCGAAGACAGCGACCCGAACGCCCGCGACAAGACCTTCCGCCAGGAAGGGCGCAAGGTGTTCAAGGAGGTGGTGCCGATCGCCTCGGCGCACATCGAGTCGCACCTGGCGGCGCTGGCGCTGCAGCCGGCGCAGGTGCGCCGCTACTGGCTGCACCAGGCCAACCAGAGCATGAACCAGCTGGTGATCAAGAAGCTCGTCGGCGAGGCCAGCGCCGAGCGCGCGCCGCTGATCCTGGACGAGTTCGCCAACACCGCCTCGGCCGGCTCCATCATTGCCTTTCACAAGCACCGCGCCGATCTGCAGGCGGGCGATGCAGGCGTCATCTGCTCCTTTGGCGCCGGTTACTCCGTTGGCAGCGTAGTCGTGCGCAAGCGCTGATGGCGGCGCCCTTCCTGCGCTGCGACCAGAGCGCCGCCTGGCCCCAGCTGCAGGCGCACGCCCAGCAGCTGCAAGACCTGGACATGCGCCGTGCCTTTGCCGAGGACGGCGGGCGCTTTGCCCACTTCAGCCAGCAGGCGCCGGGGGTGTTTGCCGACCTCTCGAAAAACCTCTGGCAGCCGCAGACCGAGGCCCTGCTGCTGGCCATGGCCACCGAGTGCGGCCTGGCGGCGCAGCGCGACGCCATGTTTGCCGGCGAGGCCATCAACCGCACCGAGGGCCGTGCCGTGCTGCACACCCTGCTGCGCCGCCCGCGTGGCCTGGCGCTGGCGGGAGACCAGCCCTGGCTGGCGCAGGCGCTGCATGAAGTGCACGCCACCCTCGACGCCATGCTCGCCTTTGCCGAGCAGGTGCGCGCCGATGCGGCCATCACCGACATCGTCAACATCGGCATCGGCGGCTCGGACCTCGGGCCGCAGATGGTGGTGCGCGCGCTCGACGCCTACACCCAGCCCGGCCAGCGCCTGCATTTCGTCTCCAACATCGACGGCCACGAGCTGCAATCCGTGCTGCGCCGGCTGCGGCCCGAGAGCACCTTGTTCCTGGTCGCCTCCAAGACCTTCACCACGCTCGAGACCATGACCAACGCGCGCTCCGCGCTGGCCTGGTTCCAGGCCCAGGGCGGGCAGGACGTGGCGCGGCATTTTGCCGCCCTCACCGCCTGCCCGGAGAAGGCGGCGGCCTGGGGCATTCGCACCACTTTTGGCTTCTGGGATTGGGTGGGCGGGCGCTATTCGCTGTGGTCGGCCATCGGCCTGCCGATTGCCATTGCCATTGGCAGCGCCGGCTTTCGCCAGCTGCTGGCCGGCGCCCATGCCATGGACATGCATTTTTGCCAGGCGCCGCTGGCGGCCAACCTGCCACTGCGCCTGGCCTTGCTCGATATCTGGTACCGCAATTTTCTCGGCTTCGGCAGCCGCTGCATTGCCCCTTACCACGCCGGCCTGCAGCGCCTGCCAGCGTACTTGCAGCAGCTGGAAATGGAGAGCAACGGCAAGGGCGTGGACATGGCGGGCCAGCCCCTGCCCATGGCCACAGCCCCCATTCTCTGGGGCGAGCCCGGCTGCAACGGCCAGCACGCCTTTTTCCAGATGCTGCACCAGGGGCGCGACCGCTTGCCGCTGGAAATCATTGCCGTGCACCAGGCGGCGCACGCCCTGCCCGGCCACCACCGGCTGCTGCTGGCGAACGCCCTGGCGCAGGCGCAGGCACTGCTCGTGGGGCGCAGCAGCGCCTGCGGCCACCGCCACTTTCCGGGCAACCGCCCGAGCAGCTTCTTCGTCCTCGATGCGCTCACGCCCGAGACCCTGGGCGCCTACCTGGCGCTGCAGGAGCACCGCGTGTTCTGCAGCGGCGCGCTCTGGGGCATCAACAGCTTTGACCAGTGGGGCGTGGAGCTGGGCAAGCAGCTGGCGCTGGAGCTGGTGGCGGGCCTGGAGGGCGGGGCCCTCGAGGGGCTCGATGCCTCCACCGCCGGGCTGATTGCGCATCTGATTTAAGGCGTCGCCTTTAAAAAAAATAGGCGCAAAAAAAAGGGCCGCAGCTGCGGCCCTTTTGTTTTTGGCGCAAGGCCGGGCTGATTACATGCCCATGCCGCCCATGCCACCCATGCCGCCCATGTCGGGCATGGCCGGGGCTGCAGCGTCGTCCTTGGGCGCTTCGGCGACCATGCACTCGGTCGTCAGCAGCAGCGAAGCCACGGAAGCGGCGTTCTGCAGCGCGGTGCGGGTGACCTTGGTCGGGTCCAGAATGCCCATCTCCAGCATGTCGCCGTAGGTGTCGTTGGCGGCGTTGAAGCCGTAGTTGCCCTTGCCGTTCAGCACTTCGTTGACCACCACCGAGGCTTCGCCGCCAGCGTTGTTCACGATCTCGCGCAGCGGCGCTTCGATGGCCTTGAGGATCAGCTTGATGCCGGCGTCCTGGTCGGCGTTGTCACCCTTGACGGTGCTGCCCACGGCCTGCTTGGCGCGCAGCAGGGCCACGCCACCACCGGCCACAATGCCTTCTTCCACAGCAGCGCGGGTAGCGTGCAGGGCGTCTTCCACGCGGGCCTTCTTTTCCTTCATTTCGACTTCGGTGGCAGCGCCAACCTTGATCACGGCCACACCGCCAGCGAGCTTGGCCACGCGCTCTTGCAGCTTCTCGCGGTCGTAGTCGCTGGTGGCTTCTTCGATCTGGATGCGCACTTGCTTGACGCGTGCTTCGATGTCGGCTGCGGCGCCCGCACCGTCGATGATGGTGGTGTTTTCCTTGCCGATTTCCACGCGCTTGGCCTGGCCCAGGTCGGCCAGGGAGACTTTCTCCAGGCTCATGCCGACTTCTTCAGCGATGACCTTGCCGCCCGTCAGGATGGCGATGTCTTCGAGCATGGCCTTGCGGCGGTCGCCAAAGCCCGGGGCCTTGACGGCGACGACCTTCAGGATGCCGCGAATGGTGTTCACCACCAGGGTCGCCAGGGCTTCGCCTTCGACGTCTTCTGCAATGATGAGCAGCGGACGGCCGGCCTTGGCCACGGCTTCGAGCGTGGGCAGCAGGTCGCGGATGTTGCTGATCTTCTTGTCGAACAGCAGCACGAAGGGGTTGTCCAGCAGGGCAACTTGCTTCTCGGGGTTGTTGATGAAGTAGGGCGAGAGGTAGCCACGGTCGAACTGCATACCTTCGACCACGTCCAGCTCGTTGTTCAGGCTCTTGCCGTCTTCGACGGTGATGACGCCTTCCTTGCCGACCTTGTCCATGGCATTGGCGATGATTTCGCCGATGCTGGAGTCAGAGTTGGCGGAAATGGAGCCCACCTGGGCAATTTCCTTGCTGGTGGTGGTGGGCTTGGAGGCCTTCTTCAGCTCCTCGACCAGGGCGGCGACAGCCTTGTCGATGCCGCGCTTGAGATCCATCGGGTTGATGCCGGCGGCGACGTACTTGCTGCCTTCGCGCACGATGGCCTGGGCCAGCACGGTGGCGGTGGTGGTGCCGTCACCAGCGTTGTCGCTGGTCTTGGAGGCCACTTCCTTCACGAGCTGCGCGCCCATGTTCTGCAGCTTGTCCTTGAGCTCGATTTCCTTGGCCACGGACACGCCGTCCTTGGTCACGGTGGGGGCGCCGAAGGAGCGCTCGAGCACCACGTTGCGGCCCTTGGGGCCCAGGGTCACCTTGACCGCGTTGGCCAGAATGTTCACGCCTTCAACCATGCGGGCGCGGGCTTCGCCGCCGAAAACTACGTCTTTTGCTGCCATGTGTGGCTCCTACAAATTTGAATGAAATACGGTTCTAGCGCCCGTCAATCAAGCGCTAGCAGCTATCAATTAAATAGCGCTCGGCTTATTTCTCGACGACGGCGAACAGGTCGTCTTCCTTCATGACCAGCAGCTCTTCGCCGTTCATCTTCACGGTTTGGCCGCTGTACTTGCCGAACAGCACGCGGTCGCCGACCTTGACGGTCAGGGCGCTGAGTTCGCCCTTGTCGTTGCGCTTGCCCGGGCCGACGGCCAGCACTTCACCCTGGTCGGGCTTCTCGGCGGCGTTGTCGGGGATGACGATGCCCGAGGCCGTCTTGGTTTCGTTTTCGAGGCGCTTGACGATCACGCGATCGGCGAGGGGACGAAGGTTCATGGTTTCTCCTGAAGATGTACCAAGGGGTGGACCGAACCAGCCTGCAACAGGCTGGCGAATGCATGGGAGGGGCGTTGTTAGCACTCAGCCCCAACGAGTGCTAATGATAAGGGCGATTGCGGCGGTTTCAAGAGCCGGGGTTGTGCGTGTCAACCCAGGGGCAGGAACTGGCGCAGGACGTGGAAGTGGTCTTCAAAGAAGGCATCTTCGAGCGCCGCCAGGCTGGCGATGGGCTGCCACTGTGCCTGCGCCGCGTCGTCGCCGCCGCGCACCGGCGGCAGGGCAGCGGCGCCAAGATCGAAATAATGCACGTGCGTCACGGTGCGCCCGCGCTGGCTGCGCCCGGGGTGGTCAAACACCCGCACGGCCCGTAGCACGGCCTGCATGGCCGCAGCATCGAGCGGCCAATGGGTTTCTTCCTGTAGCTCGCGCAGGCAGGACTGCCACAGCGTGTCCTGCGGCTCCAGAAAGCCGCCGGGCAGCGCCCACAGGCCCTTGCCCGGGGCGTGGGCGCGGCGA
This sequence comes from Comamonadaceae bacterium, assembly GCA_021286965.1. Lineage (GTDB taxonomy): Bacteria > Pseudomonadota > Gammaproteobacteria > Burkholderiales > Burkholderiaceae_C > Paenacidovorax. The sequence continues at coordinate 6,632 of JAJTBK010000471.1, forward strand.
ATCAGCAGCACCC
>JAJTBK010000481.1 GCA_021286965.1 Comamonadaceae bacterium
GCGCGGATCGGCGCTGGCGGGCGGCGTGGCAGACATGGCGTGCTTTCAAAACAATAGCTGCAAACAAAGGTGGATTGTGCCCTGGCGGGCAATGGCGTGCGTCACATGAGGGGCTCTGCAGGGGCCGGTCGGGGCCGGCGCCGGGCCTGCGGGCGGCGGCGGCGGCGCAGGTATTTGCACGGGCGCGGCAATACCTTCCCGATCGTCTCGGGTTTGTACTTATAATCACGCGATTTTGTCGATTCGGTCGCTGAGCGTGGGTGCCAACCAGAATGAAAAACCAAGCCTACGAGACCGAATCTGAGGACGAAGATCCTGACTTCAAGCCCCTGACCGCCCAAGAGGCGCAGGCGTGGCGCCGCCGCCATCCACCCCTGTCGGTGTGGCGTGTGGTGATCGGTCAGGTGTTGGTGGGTGTGCTCGTGGTCGTACTGGCCTGGCTGCTCTCCGGCAAGCCTTCTGTCGCCTGGTCTGCCGGATACGGCGCGCTCTCGGTGGTACTGCCTGCCACGTTGTTTGCGCGTGCGCTGGCGCGCCAAAGCGCCGATGCCGGCGCGGCGATGGTGAAAATCTTCGTCTGGGAGTTGGCCAAGCTCGTGCTCACCGTTGCCATGCTGGCGGCGGCGCCGCGCCTGGTGTGGGATTTGAACTGGCTGGCCTTGTTGGCCGGCATGGTGGTAACGATGAAAACCTACTGGGTCGCGCTCAAGCTGTGGCCCGGTGTCCGAAAAACCGATTGACTTTAAGAGAAGAGTAGACCGATGGCCGCAGAAGCGCACGCCCCGACTGCCAGTGAATACATCGTTCACCATTTGCAGCACCTGCAGAACATCAAGCAAAAGTCCATTGTGGACTTTTCGGTCATCAACTACGACTCCATCGTCGTCGGCCTAGTTCTGGGCTTCCTGGCGATCTTCGTCTTCTGGCGCGCAGCGCGCAAAGCCACCTCGGGCGTGCCCGGTCGCTTTCAGGCGGCAGTCGAAATCCTGGTCGAAATGGTGGACAACCAGGCCAAGGCCAACATCCACAACGCCGAAAGCCGCAAGTTCATCGCCCCGCTGGCGCTGACCGTGTTCGTCTGGATTTTCCTCATGAACGCCATGGACATGCTGCCGGTTGATCTGCTGCCCGCGCTCTGGCAAGGTGGCCTGAACGATTCGCACGCCTACCTGCGCGTCGTGCCCACGGCAGACTTGTCCACCACGCTCGGCCTGTCGTTTGCCGTGCTGGTGCTGTGCATTTACTACAGCCTGAAAATCAAGGGCGTGGGCGGCTGGGCGCACGAGCTGGTGACCGCGCCCTTCGGTACCAGCAAGAATCCCGTCTTCGCCCTGATCCTGGGCGTGGTCAATCTGCTCATGCAGATCATTGAATACGTTGCCAAGACCGTGTCGCATGGTATGCGACTGTTCGGCAACATGTACGCTGGTGAGTTGGTGTTCATGCTGATCGCCCTGATGGGCGGCGCGGCGGCTATGTCGCTCTCTGGTGTGTTGCTCCCCGTGGGGCACATCATTGCGGGCTCGATCTGGGCGATCTTCCACATCCTGGTGATCACCCTGCAAGCCTTCATTTTCATGATGCTGGCGCTGATCTACCTCGGCCAGGCGCATGAAGCTCACTAAAACCCTCCCTTTCTTTTTCAACCTTTCTTTTTATCCCTAGGAGTCATCATGGAAAACATTCTCGGCCTCGTCGCTCTGGCTTGCGGTCTGATCGTTGGTCTGGGCGCTATCGGCGCTTCGATCGGTATTGCGCTGATGGGCGGCAAGTTCCTGGAATCGTCGGCCCGTCAGCCTGAGCTGATCAACGAGCTGCAAACCAAGATGTTCATTCTGGCCGGCCTGATCGACGCGGCCTTCCTGATCGGCGTGGCCATTGCCCTGCTGTTCGCCTTCGCCAACCCCTTCGTCCTGCACTGAGCCACCGCGTTAACGCCCCCGAATAGAAAGGTGTTGCCGTGAGTATCAATGCGACCCTGTTCGTTCAAGCCATCGTTTTTCTGATTCTGGTGTGGTTCACGATGACCTTCGTGTGGCCCCCGATCGCCAAAGCGCTGGATGAGCGGGCACAGAAAATCGCTGACGGTCTCGCCGCTGCTGACAAAGCCAAAACCGAACTTGCCGCTGCCGACCAGCGCGTGAAGAAGGAATTGGCTGCGGCCAGCAACGAAACCGCCACGCGCCTGGCCGACGCCGAGCGTCGCGCCCAAGCCATCATCGAAGAGGCCAAGGCCCGCGCTACGGAAGAAGGCAGCAAGATCGTTGCCGCCGCCCGTGCCGAAGCCGAGCAACAAGCCGTTGCTGCCCGCGAAGCCCTGCGCGAGCAGGTGGCTGTGCTGGCCGTCAAGGGTGCCGAGCAGATTCTCCGCAAGGAAGTCAACGCTGGCGTCCACGCCGATTTGCTCAATCGCCTCAAGACCGAGCTGTAAGGAAAGCAACCATGGCTGAACTCGCCACCATTGCCCGTCCTTACGCCGAGGCCCTGTACAAGGCCTGCGCCGGCGCTGCCGGTGCCGACCTGAACGGTGCTGCCGCCTGGGTGGACGAGCTGGCGGCGATTGCCGCCAACCCCCAATTGCGCCAACTGGCAGACAACCCCAAGACGACGCCCGAGCAGGTGCTGGGCGTCATCACCGGGGTGGCCCGTACGGCCCTGCCGGAGATGGCCCACAACTTCCTGCGCACCGTGCTCGACAACGGCCGGTTGCAGGTGCTGCCCGAAATCGCAGCCCAATTCCGCGCGCTGGTCAACCAAGGCAACGGCCGTGCCGATGCCGTGGTCTACAGCGCCTTCCCGCTGGATGCTGCGGCCCTGGCCGAACTGAGCGCCACGCTGGAGCAGCGTTTTGGCCGCAAGCTCAACCTCGCCGTGCAAACCGACGAGTCCTTGATCGGCGGCATCCGCGTGGTGGTGGGCGACGAGGTGCTCGACACCTCCGTCAAGGCCCGTCTGGAACAAATGAAAGCGGCCCTCACCGCCTGAAGCGGCAGTGAGGTCTGGGCTTATTAAAGAAAGAAGGAAAGAGTCATGCAACTCAATCCCGCAGAAATTTCTGAACTGATCAAGAGCCGCATCGAAGGGCTGGCAGCCAGCAGCGACGTCCGCAACCAGGGCACCGTGGTGTCCGTGACCGACGGTATCGTGCGCATCCATGGCCTGTCGGACGTGATGCAGGGCGAAATGCTCGAATTCCCCGCGACCAAGGATGGCCAGGCCACCTTCGGCCTGGCCCTGAACCTGGAGCGCGACTCCGTCGGCGCCGTGATTCTGGGTGAGTACGAGCACATTTCCGAAGGCGACACCGTCAAGTGCACGGGTCGCATTCTGGAAGTGCCTGTCGGTCCCGAACTCATCGGTCGTGTGGTCAATGCCCTGGGCCAGCCAATTGACGGCAAGGGTCCCATCAACGCCAAGCTGACCGATGTGATCGAAAAGGTCGCGCCTGGCGTGATCGCACGCCAATCGGTGGACCAGCCGCTGCAGTCGGGCCTGAAGTGTATCGACTCCATGGTGCCCGTGGGCCGTGGCCAGCGCGAACTGATCATTGGTGACCGCCAGACCGGCAAGACCGCTGTGGCCATCGACGCCATCATCGCCCAGAAGGGCCAGGGCGTGACGTGTATCTACGTTGCCATCGGCCAGAAAGCCTCGTCGATCAAGAACGTGGTGCGCGCACTGGAGCAAGCCGGCGCGATGGAAT
>JAJTBK010000479.1 GCA_021286965.1 Comamonadaceae bacterium
ATGCGGTAGAAGCCCACCACCACGTAGCGGTCCATCATGTAGACCACAGGCTCGGCCACGGCGTCGTTCACGCGCTCTTGCGTCAGCACCCCTTCCTGGATGATGACTTCGCTCACCGGCTGGCCGTCCTTGATCACGGCCATCTTGTTGCGCGTCTTGCGGTTGACCGCGTCCAGCTCCTTGGCGTCGCGCACAGTCATGATGCCCATGCCGTAGGTGCCGTTGTCGGCCTTGACGACGACGTAGGGCTTTTCGTTGATGCCGTATTCCTTGTACTTGCGCCGGATCTTGGTCAGCAGCGCATCGACCTGCGCCTGCAGGCCGTCGAGCCCCTCGCCGCTGGCGAAATCGACCGCGCCGCAGTGCGCAAACAGCGGGTTGATGAGCCAGGGGTCGATGCCCAGCAGCTTGCCAAAGCGCTTGGCCACCTCCTCGTAGCTCTTGAAGTGGCGGCTCTTGCGGCGCACGCTCCAGCCGGCGTGCAGCGGCGGCAGCACGTACTGCTCGTACAGCTCTTCCAGAATGCCGGGCGCGCCTGCCGACAGGTCGTTGTTGAGCAAGATGGTGCAGGGATCAAAATCCTTGAGCCCCAGGCGGCGCTTGCTGCGCAGTGCCGGCTCGATGGTGATTTCATCGCCCCCGGGCAGGGCAATGCGCTGGGGCTTTTTCAACTCCGGGCTGATGGAGCCAAAGCGCACGTGCAACCCGGCCATGGTGAAGATGCGCGCCAATTGCGCCAGGTTCGCCAGGTAGAAGGTGTTGCGCGTGTGGTTCTCGGGCACGATGAGCAGGTTGCGCGCCTCGGGGCAGATTTTTTCGATCGCCGCCATCGCCGCCTGCACCGCCAGCGGCAGCATTTCGGGCGTGAGGTTGTTCCAGCCCCCGGGGAACAGGTTGGTGTCCACCGGCGCGAGCTTGAAGCCGGCGTTGCGGATATCGACCGAGGTGTAGAACGGCGGCGTGTGCTCCATCCACTCCAGGCGGAACCAGCGCTCGATGGCGGGCATGGAGTCCAGCACACGCTGCTCCAGCTCATTGATGGGGCCGGTGAGTGCGGTAACGAGGTGGGGAACCATAAAAGCCCTGAAAGAGAGTCAAGCTCCCGATTGTAGGGATGCCATCTGGCCCACTGGCGCGGTCGCGGCCCTCAGCGGCGCCAGAAAGCCGGCGTGAGCATGGCCATGAAGCTCAAAATTTCCAGCCGCCCGAGCAACATGCCAAAAGAGCAGACCCAGATCTGGAAATCCGTCAGCACGGCGTAGTTCGAGCTCGGGCCGATCGCACCCAGCCCCGGCCCGGTGCAGTGCACGCTCGCCAGCACGGCGGAAAATGCCGTCAGCGGATCGAGATCCGTCAGCAGCAGCACCATGCTGAGCACGATCACCGTCGCGCCGTACACCAGCATGAAGGCGAGCACCGAAAAAATCACGCGGTGATCGACCACCTGCCCGCCCAGCAGCACCGGCTGCACGGCACGCGGGTGCACCAGGCGCGTGAGCTCACGCCGCGCCTGCTTGAGCAAGATCAGCATCCGCACCATCTTGATGCCGCCCCCGGTCGAACCGGCACTGGTGGCCACGCCCGACAAGAGCAGCATGAACACCGGCGCGAACACCGGCCAGGCGAGGTAGTCCTGCGTCGCGTAGCCGGTGGTGGTGGCCACCGAGACGACGTGGAACATGCCGTGGCGCAGCGCCTGCAGCGGCGGGTACACGCCCTTGGCCCACAGCAGCAGCGCCACCAGCAGGCCGCCGCCCACCAGCGCCAGCAAGGTGGCCTGCACCTCCGGGTCACGCCCAATACCGCGCCAGTGGCCTTTGCGCAGGGCGATGAAGTAAAGCGCAAAGTTGCAGCTCGCCAGCAGCATGAAAAAGACCGCGATCGCCTCCAGCAGGGGCGAGTCGAAGTAGGCAAAGCTCGCATCGTGCGAAGACAGCCCGCCCAGGCTGATGGTGGTGAACATGTGCATCAGCGCATCGAGCCAGCCCATGCCGGCGGCCCAGAAGGCGCCAAAGCACAGCAGCGAAAACACGGCGTACACGCCCCACAGGCCCTTGGCCGTCTCGGTCATGCGCGGCGTCAGCTTGGTGTCTTTCACCGGGCCAGCGGCCTCGGCCTTGAACAGCTGGCTGCCGCCCACCCCCAGGAGCGGGAGCACGGCCACGGCCAGGATCAAAATCCCCATGCCGCCAAGCCACTGCAAAAAGGTACGCCAGAGGTTGACCGAGGCCGGCAGCGCATCGAGCCCCGAGAGCACCGTCGAGCCGGTGGTCGTCAGGCCCGAGACGGCCTCGAAATAGGCGTGCGTGAACGACACCGGCCGCCCCACATGCTCGAGCGCGAGCCAGATCGGCAGGCTCGCCGCCAGCGGCAGCAGCAGCCACACCAGCGTCACCAGGATCACGCCATGGCGCGGCTGCAGCTCCTGGCGCTGGCGGCGCAACCCCCACCACAGCGCGCCGCCGGCGCTGAGCGTCACCAGCGCCGCCAGCGGGTACACCGGCCACACGCTCTCGCCCAGGCCCCAGGACAAGAACCCGGGCAGCGCCAGCGACAGGGAGAACATGCTGGTCAGCACCCCCAGCACGCGCAGCACAGGAAACAAATCGCGCATGAGCGAACCCTAGAAGAAGATGGCGCTGACGCGAAAGAGCTTTTCCACCTCCCGCACCAGGCGCTTGTGCGGCAGGAAAAACACCACATGATCCCCGCTTTCGAGCACCGTATGGCTGTGCGGGATGATGACCTCGGGCTCGGTCGCCGGCGCCGCCGGATCGGCAGCGGCGCGCACCTGCGGATCGGGCAGGCCGCGCACGATCAGGCCCATGTGCACCTGCGGCGGCAGCGGCAAATCCTCCACCCGCCGCCCGACGACGCGCGAGCTCTTGCGCTCGCCGCGCACCACGATCTCCAGCGCCTCGGCCACACCCCGGCGCAGGCTGTGCACCGCCTGCACGTCGCCGCGCCGGGTGTAGGCCAGCAGCTCGCCGAGCATGGCCTGCGCCGGCGACAGTGCAATGTCGATCTGCGTGCCGTGCATCAGCTCGGCGTAGGCGTGGCGGTTGATGAGCGCCAGCACGCGGCGCACGCCCATGCGCTTGGCCAGCAGGCCGGCCATGATGTTGTTCTCGTCGTCATCGGTCAGGGCGAGGAAGAAGTCCACCTCCTCCACCCCCTCCTCGGCCAGCAGATCCTCGTCCGCCGGCTCGCCCTGCAGCACCAGCACCTCCTCGGGCAGGCCGGCGGCCAGGGTGGTGCAGCGCCCCGGGTCGGGCTCGATGAGCTTGAGCTGAAAGCGCCCCGGCTCCTGCGCCAGGTGCTGCGCCAGGCGCTCGGCCACGACCGAGCCGCCGGCGAGCATCAGGCGGCGCACCGGGCGCGGTGCCTGGCCCGGGCGCAGGCGCAGCGCAGCCAGCACCTGGGGCACGCGCTCGGTGGCGGCCA
>JAJTBK010000482.1 GCA_021286965.1 Comamonadaceae bacterium
CTGGAGCGCAGCCCCTGGCAGAGGCCGGCACGGCGGCCGGGGCTGAGGACGACGACCGCGTGCTCGCCGCCAGCGCCGCGCACGCCGCGCCGGTGCACGACGCCCTGCTGCAGCGCCCCGGGGCCCTGCACGCCGAGCGCAAAATCCAGCTCGACCCGCTGATCGACGCCATGGCCTCGCTGCTGGTCGAGAACCTGGTCTCGGGCGAAGCCGCCCTGGCCGCCATGCCCCCCACCCAGCGCGCGGGCAGCAAGCCCTTTGCCATCGAAGGCTTCAATGCCAGCAGCCAGCTGTGGGAGGCGCCGCAGCCAGGCCAGCGCTACATGGCCTTCCAGGCCGGGGTGCAGCTGGCCAACCGCACCGGGGCGCTGACGCAGATCGAGTTTTCTGAATTCGTCGCCAAGGCGCAGGCGTTTTGCGACAGCCTGGGCGCCGCCCCCGAGTTTCCCGAGATGCAGCACGAAGTGGCACGCGCGCGCGAGCTCGACCAGTTCGCCGGCGACCACGACGCCCAGCTGTCGTTCCTGCTCTGCACCCGCCAGGCCGCCTGGAGCCCGGGCTACGTGCAGCAAAGCGCCGCGCGCCTGGGCTTCGTCGCCGGCGCCATGCCGGGGCTGCTGCAGCTGCCCAGCTCCACCCCGGGCCACGCGCCCCTGCTGCAGCTGTCGTTCGACCAGCACGCGGCCCTGGCCGACGACATGGACCAGTCGGCCGTGCGCGAACTGACCCTGAGCCTGGACGTACCCCAGGTGGCGCGCGCCGAACGCCCGCTGGCGCGCCTGCGCGAAATCGCCCAGGCGCTCGCGGGCAGCATGGATGCGCTGCTGTGCGACCAGGACGGCAACCCGCTGCCGGTGATGGCCGTGGATGCCATCGCTGCCGACCTGGAGCAGCTCTACGACCTGCTCGATGCGCGTGAACTGTGCGCCGGCGGCCCGCTGGCGCGGCGCCTGTTCAGCTAGCTGCCATGTCTGCCCAAACCGATCTTTTTGGTGCCTCTGATGAGGCGCCAGCGCCCGCCGTTCCTGCGCGCGTAGCTAGCAAAATAGAAGCACTGCGCAGCCAGCTCCACCGCTGGGCGCATGAATACTACGTGCAAGACGCCCCGAGCGTGCCGGACGCCGAGTACGACCGCGCGTACGCCCAGCTGCAGGCGCTCGAAGATGCTTACCCCGCCCTCATCACCCCCGAGTCGCCGACGCAGCGGGTGATTGGCGCCGTCATGCCCGGCCTGGCCAGCGTGCGCCACGCCCTGCCCATGCTCAGCATCCAGACCGAGACGGACACCGAGGCCAGCGGCGCCCAGGCGTTCGATGCCCGCGTGCGCCGCGAGCTGGGCCTGCAAGAGGGCGACGCGCCGGTGCAGTACGTGGCCGAACCCAAGTTCGACGGCCTGGCCATGAGCCTGCGCTACGAAGGCGGGCGCTTGGTGCAGGCGGCCACGCGCGGCGACGGCGAGGTGGGCGAGGACGTGACGCACAACATCCGCACCATCCGCCAGATACCGCTGCGGCTGCCTGCCGATGTGCCGGCGCTGCTCGAAGTGCGCGGCGAGGTCTATATGGCGCGCGCCGATTTCGAGCAGCTGAACGCGCGCCAGCGCGAAAAGGGCGAGAAAACCTTCGTCAACCCGCGCAACGCCGCTGCCGGCGCAGTGCGCCAGCTCGACGCTGGCGT
>JAJTBK010000484.1 GCA_021286965.1 Comamonadaceae bacterium
CGCGGATGTATTTGATGTCTTCGTCCGCCAGCTTTTTGGTCTGGTGCACGGTGTTCTTGGCTTCGCCCGCCTTGCCCATGCCGTAGCCCTTGACGGTTTTCACCAAGAGCACCGTCGGCTGGCCCTGGTGCGCGTTGGCGGCGTGAAAGGCCGCGTACACCTTCTCCGGCTCGTGCCCGCCCCGGCGCAGCTCCCACAGCTCGTCGTCGCTCATGTGCTCGACCAGCTTGGCCGTCTCCGGGTATTTGCCGAAGAAATGCTGGCGCAGGTAGGCACCGTCCATGGCGCGGAAGGTTTGGTAGTCGCCGTCGAGCGTCTCCATCATCAACTGCTTGAGCTTGCCGCTCTTGTCGCGGCGCAAGAGCTCGTCCCAGCCCTTGCCCCACAAGAGCTTGATGACGTGCCAGCCCGCGCCCCGGAAGTCGCCTTCGAGCTCCTGGATGATCTTGCCGTTGCCGCGCACCGGGCCGTCGAGGCGCTGCAGGTTGCAGTTGATGACGAAGATGAGGTTATCGAGGTTCTCACGCGCCGCCAGGCTGATGGCGCCCTTGCTCTCGGGCTCGTCCATCTCGCCGTCGCCCAGGAACACCCAGACTTTGCGGTTATCGGTCTTGGCGATGCCGCGTGCGTGCAGGTACTTGAGAAAGCGCGCCTGGTAGATCGCCATCATCGGCCCCAGGCCCATGCTGACGGTGGGGAACTGCCAAAAGCCCGGCATCAGCTTGGGGTGCGGGTAGCTCGACAGGCCCTTTCCGCCCACTTCCTGGCGGAAGTTCTCCAGCTGTTCTTCGCTGATGCGGCCCTCCAGGTAGGCGCGGGCGTAGATGCCGGGCGCGCTGTGGCCCTGGAAGTAGATGCAGTCGCCGCCGTGCTCTTCGCTCTCGGCGTGCCAGAAGTGGTTGAAGCCCGCGCCCCACATGCTGGCGAGCGAGGCGAACGAGCCGATGTGCCCGCCCAGGTCGCCGCCATCGTGCGGGTGCAGGCGGTTGGCGCGCACCACCATGGCCATGGCGTTCCAGCGCATGTAGGCGCGCAGGCGCTTTTCGATGGCGATGTTGCCGGGGCAGCGCGCCTCTTGCTCGGGCTCGATGGTGTTGACGTAGCCGGTGTGGGCCGAGAACGGCAGGTCGATGCTGCTCTGGCGCGCCTGCTCAAGCAGCTGTTCGAGCAGAAAATGCGCACGCTCCGGGCCCTCCTTGTCGATGACGGCGGACAGCGCGTCCAGCCATTCACGGGTCTCCTGGGCGTCCTGGTCGATGGCGCTCAAAGCGGCGCCGGGTTGCTGCTCGGGTGGTTGAGCCATGTCGTGTCTCCTGTGGGTCGCGGATGCGGCGGGGCCGGGGGCAGATTACCCCCTGGACAGGGATAGGGCCAGGGGGATGGTGCGCAAGTTTCGCATACATTTTTCTCAATTTCAAATTGCGCCACATGATTTTGCAATACGAAATTAAAGCCTGATATCCCCCGCCGCCCCGCCCCGCACCCTCCCCTACACTAGGCCCCCATGCAGCCCACCCCCCTGGATCTGGATCCCCTTCCCGAGCCCCCGACGCGCCGCCTCTGGGTGCGCTGGTGGCGCAGCCTCTCGCCCGTGCGCCAGGATCGCTTTGCCGCCCTGGCGCCGCTGGTGGCGGTGCTGATGTTTCTGGCCGCCATCCTGACGGCGTTCTGGTACCTGCGCACCGAGGAGCTCGACCGCGAGCAAGAAGCCCTCAAGCGCGACGTCGAGTACGCACAGCAGCGCGTGCGCCTGCGCCTGCTCGAACGCCAGGAGCAGCTCATGCGCATCGCGCGCGATCTGTCGAACAAGGACCTGAACCTGGCCGACTTCGTCAACCGCAGCGAAGACCTCATCAGCCAGTACCCCGAGCTGCAAGCCATCACCTGGATCGACCAGCAGCGGCGCGTGCGCGCCAGCCAGGCAGCGCCCACGGTGGCCAGCCAGCAGCTGCGCCTGCCCGGCGAGGTGCTGCACAGCGGCACGGCAGCGGCGCTCTTTGCCCAGGCGCGCGACCTGCAGCAGCCGGTGTACTCACAGCCCGAGCGCCAAAACGATGACTCCACGCCCCTGTTGCAGCTGCAGGTGCCGCTCTCGACGCGCGGGCAGTTCGCCGGCGTGCTGCTGGCCGAATACTCCATCGACAACCTGCTGCGCTACGGCACGCCCACCGAGGTGCTGGCGCGCTACGCCCTGACCCTGCTCGACGGCCACCGCCACGTGCTCGCCGGCCAGCCGCTGACGCCGCGCAGCCAGCCGCAGTGGTGGGCCTTCTGGCGCACGCGCACCAACGCCTACGAGGCCCCCGTCTCGCCCATGGGCAGCCACCTGGTGCTGCGCGCCCAGGCGTACCGCACCTCGCTGGGCGTGGTCGGCAGCGGCTTGTTCTGGCTGGTGGGCACCTTGAGCGTCATGACCTCCTGGCTCTTGATCGCCACCTGGCGCCAGACGCGCCGGCGGATGCGCACGCAAGAGGCCCTGATCGCCGAGACCAACTTTCGCCGCGCCATGGAAAACTCGGTGCTCACCGGGATGCGCGCCCTGGACCTGCAGGGGCGCATCACCTACGTCAACGCCGCTTTTTGCCAGATGACGGGCTGGACCGAGGCCGAGCTGGTGGGCCAGCTGCCGCCCTACTCCTACTGGCCCGAGCACGACCACGAGAACCTGCACGCCAAGCTGCGCGAGGAGCTCTCGGGCAAGACCATTCCCGGCGGCTTTCAGGTGCGCGTGCGCCGCAGAAATGGCGCGCTGTTCGACGCCCGGCTGTACGTCTCGCCGCTGATCGACGCGCACGGCCAGCAGACGGGCTGGATGACCTCGGTGACCGACATCACCGAGCCCAACCGCATCCGCGAGCAGCTCTCGGCCTCGCACGAGCGCTTCACCATCGTGCTCGAAGCGCTCGACGCCTCCGTCTCCGTCGCCCCCCTGGGCAGCCAGGAGCTGCCGTTTGCCAACAAGCTCTACCGCCAGTGGTTCGGCTCGCACACCGGCGGCCACCTGCAACTCGTCGCCCAGGCCGGGCGCCCGAGCAGCAGCCACAGCACCAGTGGCGACGACGAGGACGCCCTCATGGGCCTGCCCACCGACAGCCTGACGAGCGCGCACAGCGAGAACGCCGAAATCTACCTACCCGAACTCGCCAAGTGGCTGGAGGTGCGCTCGCGCTACCTCAGCTGGGTCGATGGCCGCCTGGCGCAAATGGTGATTGCCACCGACATCACCGCGCGCCGCCTGGCGCAGGAGCAGGCCGGGCGCCACGCCGAGCGCGCCCAGTCCATCAGCCGCCTGATCACCATGGGCGAGATGGCATCGAGCGTGGCGCACGAGCTCAACCAGCCGCTGACCGCCATCAGCAACTACTGCAGCGGCATGATCTCGCGCGCCAACAGCGGCCAGCTGACGCAAGAGGCGCTGCTGACGGCGCTGCAAAAAACCAGCCACCAGGCGATCCGCGCCGGGCAGATCATCCAGCGCATCCGCGCCTTCGTGAAACGGAGCGAGCCCAACCGCCAGCTCTCGGACGTGGCGAACATGGTGAGCGAGGCCGTGGAGCTGGCCGACATCGAACTGCGCCGGCACAACGTGCGCCTGACGCACTACGTCGCGGCGCGCCTGCCGCCGGTGATGGCCGACGCCATCCTGATCGAGCAGGTGCTCATCAACCTGATGAAAAACGGCGCCGAAGCGATCGAGAACGCACACCGCCCGCCAGCGCAGCGCAGCGTCGAGCTGCGCGTCGTGCCGCGCCAGGTAGAGGAGCGCGCGGTGGTCGAATTCACCGTGCAGGACACCGGCCGGGGTTTGGCACCGGAAGTGCTCGAACGCCTGTTCGAAGCCTTCTTCTCCACCAAGAGCGAAGGCATGGGCATGGGCCTGAATTTATGCCGCAGCATCGTCGAGTCGCACCAGGGACGGATGCTGGCGGAGAACCTCTACAATGGCCCCGAGGTCATCGGCTGCCGCTTCTCCTTCTGGCTGCCGCTGGAAACCTCCGCCGCAGCTGCGGGCAACGCCCCAGCCGACGCACCAACCCCCAGGACCGAGGCATGAGTTTGATTCCGAAAAAAGGCACTGTTTACGTGGTGGACGACGACGAGGCCGTCCGTGATTCGCTGCAATGGCTGCTCGAAGGCAAGGACTACCGGGTACGCTGCTTTGATTCGGCTGAAACCTTTCTCTCGCGCTACGAGCCGCGCGAAATTGCCTGCCTGATCGTCGATATCCGCATGGGCGGCATGACCGGCCTGGAGCTGCAAGACCGCCTGCTCGAACGCAAATCGCCCCTGCCCATCGTCTTCATCACCGGCCACGGCGACGTGCCCATGGCCGTGAACACCATGAAGAAAGGTGCGCTCGACTTCATCCAGAAACCCTTCAACGAAGAAGAGCTGCTCGGCCTGGTCGAGCGGATGCTCGAACGCGCACGCGAAGCCTTCACCGGCCAGCAGCAGGCGGCGAATCGCGACGCCCTGCTCTCCAAGCTCACCGGGCGCGAATCGCAGGTGCTCGAGCGCATCGTCGCCGGCCGCCTGAACAAGCAGATCGCCGACGATCTGGGCATCAGCATCAAGACCGTGGAAGCGCACCGCGCCAACATCATGGAAAAACTCGGCGCCAACACGGTGGCCGACCTGCTCAAAATCGCCCTCGGCCCAACGGCGGCCAAAGCCTGAAGCCCAGAGGCACACGCTCTCATTCCAATAGCTGCCAGCGCTTGCACCCCAAGCGCTGGCTTTGTTTTTTATTCCTGCTTCACACCCGCACCCACCATGACTGCCTCCCTCATCGACGGCAACGCCCTCTCGCGCCAGCTGCGCACCGAAGTCGCCCAACGCACCAGCGCCCTCAAAGCACGCGGCATCACCCCCGGCCTGGCCGTGGTGCTCGTGGGCGACAACCCCGCCAGCCAGGTGTACGTGCGCAACAAGGTCAAGGCCTGCGAGGATGTGGGCTTTCATTCGGTGCTGGAAAAATACGACGCCAGCATGACCGAGGAGCAGCTGCTCGCCCGTGTCGAGGCACTGAACAACGACCCCAGCATCCACGGCATCCTGGTGCAGCTGCCCTTGCCCAAGCACATCGACGACCACAAGGTGATCGAGGCCATCTCGCCGGCCAAGGACGTGGACGGTTTCCATGTGGCCAGCGCCGGCGCGCTCATGGTGGGCGCGGTCGGGTTTAAAGCCTGCACGCCCTACGGCTGCATGAAGATGCTCGAAGCCATCGGCATGAAAGACCTCAAGGGCAAGCACGCCGTCGTCATTGGCCGCTCCAACATCGTCGGCAAGCCCATGGCGCTGATGCTGCTGGCCCAGAATGCCACCGTCACCATCTGCCACAGCGGCACGGCAGACCTGGCGGCCATGACGCGCCAGGCCGACATCGTGGTCGCCGCCGTCGGCAAGGTGGGCGTGCTCACGGCCGACATGGTCAAGCCCGGCGCCGTGGTCATCGACGTCGGCATGAACCGCAACGCCGAGGGCAAGCTCTGTGGCGACGTGG
>JAJTBK010000486.1 GCA_021286965.1 Comamonadaceae bacterium
CGAGGTCATCACCCGCTTTGCCAGCCGCTACGCCCTGCACGGCGTCCCCAAGTTCACGCCCGACGGGCGCTACGTCTTCTTCGGCTCACGCGACGGCTGGATCACCAAGTACGACCTGTGGCGCCTGCAGGTGGTGGCCGAGGTGCGCGCGGGTCTCAACATGCGCAACGTCGCCGTCAGCGGCGATGGCCGCTGGGTCATGGCCGCCAACTACCTGCCGCACAGCCTGGCGCTGTTCGACGCCGACCTGAATCTGGTCAAAACCTACGACGCTGCCACCCTTGACGGCAAGCGCAGCTCGCGCGTCTCGGCGGTGTACGACGCCACGCCGCGCAACAGCTTCGTCGTCGCCCTCAAGGACATCCCCGAGCTGTGGGAGATTTCGTACGACAAGAAAGCCGCCCCCATCTACGACGGCTACGTGCACGACTACAAAATGGGCGAAGCCCTGCCCAAGCCCGGCTACCTGGGCGTGCGCCGCACGCCGCTGGACGAGCCGCTCGATGATTTCTTCTTCGACCAAAGCTACCGCCACGCCCTGGGCGCCACCCGCCCCAAGGCCGGCGCCGCCGCCAGCGCCAGCGCCCAGGTGGTGAACCTGGACGTGCGCCGCAAAATTGCCGACCTGCCCATCGCCGGGATGCCGCACCTGGGCTCGGGCATCACCTTCGCCTGGAATGGCACCACCGTGCTCGCCAGCCCGAATCTGGGCGGCGGCGCGGTCGATGTGATCGACATGCAGACCTGGAAGACGGTGCGCACCATCCCCACGCCCGGCGCCGGCTTCTTCATGCGCAGCCACGAGAACACGCCCTACGCCTGGACGGATTCGATGATGAGCAAGGAGGGCAAGGATCGCCTGACGATCATCGACAAACGCACCCTGGAGCCCGTGGCCGAGGTGCGCGAGCCTGGCAAGACGCTGGCGCACATCGAGTTCACGCGCGACGGCCGCTACGCCCTGGCCAGCGTCTGGGAGATGGATGGCGCCATCGTCGTCTACGACGCGGCGACCTTCAAAGAGGTCAAGCGCCTGCCCATGCATAAGCCAGTAGGGAAATACAACGTGTGGAATAAAATAACCAGGAGCGAGGGTACCTCCCATTGACATACTCAGCCAGTTCCACATTCGATAGCGCGCTGCCTCCAGCGCCCACCGCCGCCACGACAAGGCTGCCAGGCGATCTGGTGGTGTGGTTTCTGGTGCTACTGGAACTGCTGACCTTCGCCATGCTGTTCGTCGCCTTTGCCGGCGCGCGGCTCAAACACCCCGATCTCTTTGCCGCCGGCCAGGCGACGCTGGATCTGAACTCCGGCGCCATCAACACCGTGCTGCTCATCAGCGCCAGCGCCTGCGCCGCGCGCGCGCTGCACAGCGTGCAGCAGCGCAGCCCGCAGGTGGCGGCGCGCTGGCTGCTCGCCGCCCTGCTCTTTGGGCTGGGCTTTCTGGGCGTGAAAAGCGTGGAGTACCTGCACAAATGGCAGGAAGGCATCGACGTGGCGAACAACACCTTCGCCATGCTCTACGTCGGCATCACCGGTTTTCACTTTTTGCACGCCGCCGTCGGCTGCCTGTTCTTCGCCCTGCTCTGGGCCCCGACCCGGCGCGGCGCCTACAGCCCGGAAAACTGCCACACGCTCGAGACCGTGACCGTCTTCTGGCACATGGTCGATTTGCTGTGGATGGTGCTCTTCCCCTTGATCTACGTGCTGCGCTGAGCAGCCGCCATTTCGCCAGTTAGCTATTTATTTGATAGTTACTAACGCTTACCCAGTAAGCGCTAGAGGCCAAAAACACCCTTGCTTTGGAGTCCTGCCATGACCGCACGCCGCATCAACACCATCTGGGTTCTGCTGCTGCTGGCCACCGCGCTGACCTGGTGGCTGGGCGAAAGCGGCAACGCCGTGCGCGCCGAATTCGTCAGCGCAGCCATCGTCCTTGGGCTGGCGGCGTTCAAGGGCTACCTCATCGCCATGGACTACATGGAGCTGCGCCACGCACCGCGCCTGTGGCGTGGCCTGGTGCTGGGCTGGCTGCTGGTGGTGGCGCTGGCCCTCATCGGTGTCTCTTTCTGGCATTCCCTTAGGTAATTACTCCTAGCCACCGCCGGCTTTTCTTGATCAAGTTCAAGGAAATCGGCATCATTAAAGAGGAAGATAAAGTTCCCATTTAAAAAAGGAGGGCTTAGGAATGAGCCAGGTACACAGCGGGTTTACCAAACAAATGGCCCGCAACATGTTCTACGGTGGCACGGTGTTCTTCGCACTGCTGTTCACCGGATTGATCTTGGACAGCGAGCGGCGCATTCCCGAGCGCTCGAACGACCACGCCATCACCCCGGCCGTGATCGCCGGCAAGAAAGTCTGGGAGACCAACAACTGCATCGGCTGCCACACGCTGCTGGGCGAGGGCGCGTACTTCGCACCCGAGCTGGGCAACGTCTACAAGCGCCGTGGCCCGGATTTCATCAAGGCCTGGATCGCCTCGATGCCCACCAACACCCCGGGTCGCCGCCAGATGCCGCAGTTCAACCTGAGCGAGCAGCAGCTCAATGACCTGGTCGAGTTCCTCAAGTGGACCGGCGAGATCAACACCGAAAACTGGCCGCCCAACATCGAAGGCTGATCAGGAGCAACACACATGACAACCCAAGCTCTCAAATACCAAAGCCAGTCGGTCGCCAAGCTGTACTTCATTGCGGCCATGGTGCTGTTCGCCGGGCAGATCCTGTTTGGCGTCACCCTGGGCCTGCAGTACCTCATCGGTGACCTGTTCTTCCCCTACATCCCGTTCAACATCGCCCGCATGGTGCACACCAACCTGCTGATCGTGTGGTTGTTGTTCGGCTTCATGGGCGCCGCCTACTACATGATCCCGGAAGAGGCCGAGACCGAGCTGCACAGCCCGGCCTTGGCGATTGCGCTGTTCTGGATTTTCCTGATCGCTGGCGCCGCCACCATCCTGGGCTACCTGCTGGTGCCGTACGCCAAGCTCGCCGAGCTCACCGGCAACGACCTGCTGCAGACCATGGGGCGCGAGTTCCTGGAGCAGCCGCTGCCGACCAAGGTCGGCATCGTCGTCGTCGCCCTGGGCTTCCTGTTCAACATCAGCATGACGGTGCTCAAGGGCCGCAAGACCGCCATCACCCTGGTGCTGCTGATGGGCCTGTGGGGCCTGGCGCTGATGTTCCTGTTCAGCTTCGTCAACCCGCACAACCTGGTGCGCGACAAGATGTACTGGTGGTTCGTGGTGCACCTGTGGGTCGAAGGCGTGTGGGAGCTGATCCTGGCCTCGCTGCTGGCCTACGTGCTGGTCAAGACCACCGGCGTGGATCGCGAAGTGATCGACAAGTGGATGTACATCATCATCGCCTTCGCGCTGATGAGCGGCCTGCTGGGCACCGGTCACCACTTCTTCTTCATCGGTATGCCTGGCTACTGGCTGTGGATCGGCTCGATCTTCTCCGCCCTGGAGCCCCTGCCCTTCTTCCTGATGGCCGTGTTCGCCTTCAACATGGTGCAGCAGCGCCGCCGTAACCACCCCAACCAGGCCGCCGTGCTGTGGGCCGTGGGCACCTCGGTCATGGGCTTCCTGGGCGCTGGCCTGTGGGGCTTCATCCACACCCTGGCACCGGTCAACTACTACACCCACGGCTCGCAGATCACTGCCGCCCACGGCCACCTGGCGTTCTTCGGCGCCTACGTGATGGTGGTGATTGCCATCATCAGCTACGCCATGCCCACGCTGCGCGGTCGCCTGGCCAACAGCCAGAAGTCGCAAGCGCTGGAAATGTGGAGCTTCTGGGTCATGTGCATCGGCATGGGCATCATGGTGCTGGCGCTGACCGCTGCCGGCACGGTGCAAGTCTGGCTGCAGCGCCTGCCTGAAACCAACGCCCTGGGCTTCATGGCCACGCAAGACGAACTGCGCATCTTCTACTGGGTGCGTATCGGTGGCGGCATCACCTTCCTCATCGGCCAGTTCATGTACTTCGCCAGCTTCTTCGTCGGCGGCCAGCACGTGCTGCCGGGCGACAAGCACCACAAGCACGGCCATGACAGCCACGGCGGCGCCGGCAGCAACCCGCTGCACGCCCAGCCCGCCCAGCGCCTGAACGGCCGCATCTGATGCCCGCCTTGCGCTAGCATCCCCCTGAACTTGCGCCGCTTTACGCGGCGCAAGTTCCTTTGAACCGAGATACAAGCCCATGGACCACAGCGAACAACACCACCTGACGGCCAACGATGCCCAGGCGCCCTACTACGCAGAGCAAGGCGGCGAGGCCGCGCTCTTCGAGCACGCCTTCGCCCAGCGCCTGCCGGTGCTCATCAAAGGGCCCACGGGCTGTGGCAAGACCCGGTTCGTGGAACACATGGCAGCGCGCCTCCAGCGCCCCCTGATCACCGTCAGCTGCCACGACGACCTCTCGGCCGCCGACCTCGTCGGACGCCACCTGATCGCCGACGGCAGCACCGTCTGGGCCGACGGCCCACTGACCCGCGCCGTGCGCCAGGGCGCCATCTGCTACCTCGACGAAGTGGTCGAGGCCCGCAAAGACACCACCGTCGTGCTGCACCCGCTGGCCGACGACCGCCGCGTGCTGCCCATCGAGCGCACGGGCGAACACATCGCCGCCGCCCCCGGCTTCATGCTGGTGGTGAGCTACAACCCCGGCTACCAGAACGTGCTCAAGAGCTTGAAGCCGAGCACGCGCCAGCGCTTCATCGCGCTCAACTTCGACTACCCCGCGCCCGCCATCGAGCAGGCCATCGTGGCACGCGAGTCAGGCGTCAGCCCGGCCATCGCCGAACAGCTCGTCAACCTGGCCCAGGCCCTGCGCCGCCTGACGGAGCAAGACCTGGAGGAAACCGTCAGCACCCGCCTGCTGGTCATGGCTGCGCGCCTGGTGGCCAGCGGCGTCGCCCTGCACACCGCCTGCCAGGCCGCCGTGGTCGATGCCCTGACCGACGATGCCGACACCGCCGCCGCCCTGGCCGAAGTGGTGGCCGCCGTGCTGCAGCACTAACGCCCCGCCCGGAGAGCCGCATGGAAGAATGGGTTGGCGAGCAATGGCACCGCTTCATCACGCGTGCCGCCAGTGGCCGCACCTCACGCGCGCCGGTGCGCCTGGAGGACATGCAGCGCAGCATCGGCCTGCTGTTTCGCGCCGCTGGCGGTGAGCAGAGCACCCGCATCGCCCCCGCCGGTCACAGCCGCGTCGGTGGCGTGCGCAGCCTGCTGCAGCGCATGGCCGGTGGCGGCACGCACGCCGTGCTCGGCCAGTGGCAAAACGACGTCCTGGCGCTGCCGCCCGAGATCGGCGTCTTCGACGACGCGGCCCGCAACCGCCAGCTCTACCTCTGGCTCGCGGCCCTGGGCGCCCACCTGCAGCCCAGCGGCGACTGGCTGGGCGACCATATCGCCGCCACCGAGGCGGCCCTGCACACCTACCCCGGGCTGCGCCCGCAGTACGCAGCGCTGCGCGCCGCGCAACTCGCCCAACGCCCCGACCTGGCGCGCCTGCGCGGCGCCGCCGCCAACGCCGAGCGCGCCGTGCAACAGGCCCTGCACGGCCAGGCCACGCCCGGCCTGCGCGTGCAGCACACCGACGTCGCACCGCTATGGCTGTGGCTGACCCTGCCCAAGGCCGGCACGGCCCAGGCCGCCAAGGCCCTGGGCGACCCCGACAAAGAAGGGCAAGACAGCCCCGGCCAACAAGCCAAGACCAAGGATGCGCGCCGGCGCGCCGCACAGTCGGTCGAGGGTGAGCGCAACGGTACGCCGATGGTGATGTTCTTTCGCACCGAGGCCATCCTCTCCTGGACCGAGTTCACCCGCGTCAACCGCGACGAAGACGACGACGATGACGGCAACCAGCTCAACGCCGCCAACGACATGGACGAGCTGCACATTGCCCCGAACGGCGAAGCCGCCGCCTCGCGCGTCAAGTTCGACCTCGACCTGCCCAGCGCCGCGCAAGACGACCTGCCCCTGGGCCCGGGCGAAAAATACCCCGAATGGGACTACCGCCGCGCCCTGCTGCAAAAAGACCATTGCGCCGTGCAGCGCGTCATCGCACGCGACGCCGCCCCCTACCATCCGCCGCCGGCGCTGCGCGCCGTGGCGCGGCAGATGCGCCGGCGCCTCGAAGCCCTGCGCGCCGCCCCCGGGCGCGTGCGCGGGCGCACCGAAGGCGACGAGATCGACATCGACGCCTGGGTACGCCACCAGGTCGATGCCGGCCAGGCACCGCGCAGCGAAGCGCCGCCGATCTTCATCCAGCGCCAGCGCACCGAGCGCAGCCTGGCAACGCTGCTGCTGGCCGACCTCTCGCTCTCCACCGACTGCTACGCCACGCAGGAGGCGCGCGTCATCGACGTCATCCGCGACGCCCTGCACGTTTTTGGCGAGGCCCTGGCCGCGAGCAGCGACGCCTTTGAGATGCTGGGCTTTTCCTCGGTGCGACGCCAGCACGTGCGCATCCAGCACCTCAAGGGTTTTGACGAACGCTGGGACGGCAACGCCATCGCGCGCGTCAACGCCATCAAGCCCGGCTACTACACGCGCATGGGCGCCGCCCTGCGCCACGCCACGGCGCGCCTGGCACAGCGCAGCGAGCGCCAGCGCCTGCTGCTCATCCTCACCGACGGCAAGCCCAACGACCTCGACATCTACGAAGGCCGCTATGGCCTGGAGGACACGCGCCACGCCGTGCACGCCGCCCGCGCCGCCGGCCTGACCCCGTTTTGCGTGACAATCGACGCCCAGGCGCACGACTACCTGCCGCACCTCTTTGGCTCCCAAGGCTACGCCCTGGTGCACCGGCCGCAGGATCTGGTACACCGCCTGGCGCAGGCCTACGCGGGCTTGACCCGCTGACCCGCCTGCCGTCATCTCGCCCCCCTGCCCCCGGTGCGGACATGACTGAGTGATTTGCCCCAGCAGAATGCTTTGCCTTGACTTATGTCATGATGGCAGGCGATTGGATTCTGCTCCCAGGGTTAATACTGAGAATAATTCGCACCATGGACATTCAGCAATTCGACATCCCCCGCTACCTCGCCGCCCTGCCCCTGTTTCAGGAGATGACACCCGCAGAGCTGCAACGCCTGGCCAGCGGCTGTCGCCTGCGCCGCTACGCACGCGGCGAGTGCGTGTTCCGCGTCGGAATGCCGTGCGAAGAGTTCCACGTCACCGTCACCGGCCAGGTCAAGCTGTTTGCCATTTCCCCGGCAGGCCAGGAAAAAGTGATTGAACTGGCCGGCCCGGGCGTGAGTTTTGCCGAGGCGCTGATGTTCACCGACCGGCCCTACATCATCAACGCCCAGGCCCTGGCCGACGCCCTGGTGCTGAGCGTCGGCAAGGCCGCCGTGGTGCGCGAGATCGAGGCCGATCCACGCTTTGCCATGCACATGCTCGCCGGCATCTCGCGCCGCCTGCATGGCCTGGTGCACGACGTGCAGGCGTACTCGCTGCACAGCGGGATGCAGCGCGTCATCGGCTACCTGCTGCACTCGCTGCCCGAAGACAACGCCGGCGCCAGCGCCACCCCGCCCTGCCAGGCTGCCGTGGCGCTCAACGTCTCGCTGCCGGTGAGCAAGGCGACCATCGCCTCGCGCCTGTCGATCACGCCGGAGTATTTCTCGCGCGTGCTGCACGAGCTCGAGACCGCCGGCCTGATCCGCATCGACAAGCGCGACATCCACATCCCCGACGCTGCGCGCCTGGCCAGCCACACGCTGCAGTAAAGCCGGCCCGCTCAGGGCTGCAGCAGCCCCGCCTGGCGCAACAGCTGCGCCGTCTCGAACAGCGGCAGCCCCATGATGCCGCTGTAGCTGCCGTCGATGTTCTGCACGTATTGCGCCACCACCCCCTGAATGCCGTAGGCCCCGGCCTTGCCCAGGGGCTCGCCAGTGGCCACGTACGCGGCGATCTGCGCCGCGCTCAGGGGCGCAAAGCGCACGCGCGAGCGCGACAGCGCCGCCTGGCGCTGCGCACCATGCTGCAGCGCCACGGCGGTGAGCACCTCGTGCTCCTGGCCCGACAGCAGCGCCAGCATCCGCGCTGCGTCCTGCGCGTTCTCGGGCTTGCCCAAGATCTGCGCGCCCAGGGCGACGGTGGTGTCGGAGCACAAAATCGCCCCTGGGGCCAGGCCCCGGCGCACATGGCGGGCGACGGCGGCGTCGAGCTTGAGCGCCGTCACACGCTGCACATAGTCTTGCGGCAGTTCACCGGGCAGCA
>JAJTBK010000047.1 GCA_021286965.1 Comamonadaceae bacterium
GGGTGCGGGCTCCGGCTCTGGCGCAGGGGCTGGCTGGACGACGGCCGGGGGCGTCAGCGGTGCCGGCGCCAGCCAATGGCGCAGGCCCCACCAAGCCAGCAGGCCCAGCACCAGCACCACAGCCAAGGCCGCCAACCACAGCCCCCAGGAAGAGCTGCTGGCAGGCGGCGGCAACACCGGGCTGGCCGCTGGAGGAGGAGGAGGAGGAGGTGGTGGTGGTGGTGGTGGTGGTGGTGGTGACAGCGGGGGCGGCGGCGGGGGCGGAACCGCCAAGGCCGGGGCAGCGGCCGGCGAAGGCGGCGGCGGAGCGGGCGCGGGCTCCAGCTCAAGCTCCGACGCAAAGCTGATGTCCAGCGGTACTGGCACGGACTCCAGCGCCAACGGTGGCGGGGCTGCATGACCGCATTGGCGGCAAAAGCGCGCCTGCGGCGCCAGGGTGCTGCCGCATTGGGCACAGAACATGTTTCACTCCCTCACAGATGGTGACTGCGGCGCATTCTAGCGACCACGCCTACGTAGCAACCCGTAGGACACACCACCCAGGAGAAAAACCAACGATAGCCGTTTACCAGCAAGCGCAAGCAGCTATTATTTATATAGCAACCATTAGCCAGCAGCGTAGCTGCGGACGCCGAAGATGCCGCTGCCCACGCGCACCAGGGTGCTGCCGGCGGCAATCGCGGCCTCCAGGTCGCCCGTCATGCCCAGCGACAGGGTGTCAAAACGCTCCAGCCCCGGCCCGCCCACGGCGGCAATGGCGTCGAACACGGCGCGCCCCCGCTGATGCACGGCGCACTGGGCCGCAAAGCCGGCGACCGGATCGGGAATACTCATCAGCCCGCGCAGCTGCAGGCGCGGCAGCTGCGCCACGGCCTGCGCCAGGGCCAGGGCCTCGCCCGGGGGTACGCCGGACTTGCTTGCCCCGCCATCGACGTTGACCTGGATGCACACCTGCAGCGGCGCCAGCGCCGCCGGCCGCTGCTCCGACAGGCGCTGGGCAATTTTCAGGCGATCGATGGTGTGCACCCAATCGAAATGCGCCGCCACCAGGCGCGTCTTGTTGCTCTGGATGGGACCGATGCAATGCCACTGCAGCTGCGCTGCCAGCGCCGGCTCCAGGGCCTGCACAGCGGCGATTTTGTCCATCCCTTCCTGGATGTAGTTCTCGCCAAAGGCGCGCTGCCCGGCCTGGGCGGCGGCCTGCACGGCGTCGGCACCGAAAGTCTTGGAAACAGCAAGTAACTGTACGCTGCCAGCAGGCCGGCCGGCCGCTGTACAGGCCCGCTCCATGCGCTGGGCCACGAGTTGAAGCTGGCTGGCAATCGTAGTCATAATGCTTGTCGAAAAACGAGGGGCAGGGATAGCAGCCGATTGTGCCGCCGCCGCACCGCCCCGACTCCAATATCCGAGCCGAGGGCACCACCGTGGACATTACCCAACTGCTGGCGTTCAGCGTCAAGAACAAGGCTTCCGACCTGCACCTGTCGGCCGGCCTGCCGCCCATGATCCGCGTGCACGGCGACGTGCGCCGCCTGAACGTCGATCCGCTGGACCACAAGACGGTGCACGCCATGGTGTACGACATCATGAGCGACTCGCAGCGCAAGATGTACGAAGAGTTCCTGGAGGTGGACTTTTCTTTCGAGATCGAGGGCCTGGCGCGCTTTCGCGTCAACGCCTTCAACCAGAACCGGGGCGCAGCCGCCGTCCTGCGAACGATTCCAAGCAAGATCCTGACGCTCGAACAGCTGAACGCACCGAAAATTTTTGCCGACCTGGCACTCAAGCCGCGCGGCCTGGTGCTGGTGACCGGGCCCACGGGTTCGGGCAAATCGACCACGCTCGCGGGCATGGTCAACCACCTCAACGAAACCGAGTACGGCCACATCCTCACCATCGAGGACCCGATCGAGTTCGTGCACGAATCGAAGAAATCCCTGATCAACCAGCGCGAAGTCGGGCCGATGACGCTGTCGTTCGCCGCCGCCCTCAAGTCCGCGCTGCGCGAAGACCCAGACGCCATTTTGGTGGGCGAACTGCGTGACCTGGAAACCATCCGCCTGGCCATGACGGCGGCGGAAACCGGCCACTTGGTGTTCGGCACGCTGCACACCAGCAGCGCCGCCAAGACCATCGACCGCATCATCGACGTCTTCCCGGCGGAAGAAAAAGAAATGGTGCGCGCCATGCTGTCGGAGTCGCTGCAGGCCGTGATCTCGCAGACGCTGTGCAAGCTCAAGGACGGCTCGGGCCGCGTTGCCGCGCACGAAATCATGCTGGGCACCAGCGCCATCCGCAACCTGATCCGCGAAGCCAAGGTGGCGCAGATGTACTCCACCATCCAGACCGGCAACAGCATGGGTATGCAGACGCTGGACCAGAACCTCACCGACCTGGTGCGGCGCAACATCATCAGCCCGGCCGAAGCGCGCAGCAAGGCCAAGATTCCGGAAAATTTCCCCGGCTAACGGCCACAGGAGCAATTTATGAAAGGCATTTTGAGCCTGCTGCGCGGAAAAACCCTGGGCCACAAACCAGCCGAGGACAGCGGCGACTCCGTCTTCTTCACCACCGCCTTTGCCGGCCAGGGGGTTGATGAATCCCTGCTCGTGCCCTGGGAGGCGCGGGCCGTCGAGGTCGGCGCCAAGCGCCTGCCCACCAGCCGGGGCGGCAAGCTGCTGCAAGGCCTGTGGGCCAAGGACAAGTACATGGCGCACCTCGACAAGGACGCCGTGGAGCGCATGGAGCGCTTTTTTGAATTTGCGGCCGTCCCCTCCAACCGCGACGTGATCCGCCAGGACGAGTACGGCAACTTCATGGTGGTGCTGCTCACCGGCACCATCGCGGTGGACCGCGTGCAGCCCTGGGGCGAGCAGTTGCGCCTGGCCGAGACCCGTCCCGGCGACATCCTGGGCGAAATGTCGCTGCTGGACAGCGGCATCCGCTTCTCGGCCTGCACCACGCTGACCGACTGCGAGATCGCCGTGCTGTCGGCCGAGGCCATGGACGACATGATGACCAAGGACCCGCAACTGGCCGCCAGCCTGATTGCCCTGCTGGCGCGCAAACTGTCGCTGCGCCTGCGTGTGGTGAGCGCGCGCCTGAGCGACAACCAGA
>JAJTBK010000051.1 GCA_021286965.1 Comamonadaceae bacterium
GCGTACCCGGAATTGAGCGTGCAACAGTGGACGCAGGGTACGCAGCGCATCCTCCAGCGCTTGGCACCTTCCCTGGAGGTGATTTACGTACTTGAAACCAGCCCCAGCCTGCCTTTCCACGGGCCCAACTGCATCCGTGAAAAATTACCTGAAGGTTGTCGCAGTCCAATGGCCAATCTCCAGCGCCAACAAGTGGCTCAGGCGCTGCAAGCCACCGTGCAGGCCCAGCCGAACGCCCACTGGCTGGCGACAGCAGCGTTTGTTTGTCCGAACGGCATGTGCGACGCCCTGCACCGCGACCAAGCGGGACGTGAGATCGCCGCCTTTCGTGACAACCAGCATTTGACGGCCAGTTTCGCCGCCTTGGCGGCGCCGTACTTCACAGCGCAGATGGCGCATTCCCGGGCCGCTGCAGCGTCAAATTCTGGGGTGGATGCAGCGGCAGATTGAGCGTCGCCAGGCGCTCGGGCGTGCCCACGTCCGTCCAGCGCCCGCTGTACACCTCGGCGGTCACCCGGCCCGCGTCCATGGCGCGGCGCAGCAGCGGGCCCAGCGGGGCGGCTTCGCCCTCAGGGTTTCCGGGCGCTATGGCGCACCAGGGCTGCGCAAACAGCTCTCTTTTCAGGAGCGCGATGGTGCTGTAGGTGTAGCGCGGCTGGGGGGCGTCTGTGGGCAGGTTGAGCGCCAGCCCGTCGGGCGAGAGGCCGAAATCGCCCTGTCGATGGTGCGCCGGGTTGGGCACCAGCCACAGGTGCGCCAGTGCACTGCTGGCGGCAAACTGCTGCGCGGCGGCGGCGTCAAAGCGAAAGTCGGGCGCGTACACATCGCCCGCCGCCAGCCAGAACAGCGGCCCGAGGTGCGCCAGGGCGCGCGCAATGCCGCCGGCGGTTTCCAGTGCATGGCCAAAATCCTGGCCTTCGTGCGAGTAGAAAATAGATAGCTGCTCGCGCTTGCCTGGTGCGGCTTCCGAGCCAAAAACATTCCCAAAACAGGCGCTGATTTGCGCCCCCAGCCAGGCAGTGTTGATGACCACCTGCCCCACCCCCGCCTGCGCCAGTGCTTCCAGGTGCCAGGCCAGCAGCGGGCGGCCCTGCACGGCCAGCAGGGGCTTGGGGCAATGGTCGGTCAGCGGGCGCATCCGCTCGCCCCGGCCGGCGGCCAGCAGCAGCGCGGGGGGCTGGACGGGAAGGGGCAAGGGCTGGGGGGCAGGCATGGGCGGCACTGTAGTGCATCGCCATGCCGTGCGCAGCGGCAAAGGGCAGGCCGGTAAAATAGCGGGCTTTGCCTCAGCCCGCTTTGGAGCCGCCCGACATGGCCAACTCTCAACAAATGGCGAATGCGATCCGCGCACTCGCAATGGATGCCGTTCAACAAGCCAATTCCGGCCACCCCGGCGCCCCCATGGGCATGGCCGACATGGCGGTGGCGCTGTGGGGCGAGCACCTGGCGCACAACCCGGCGAACCCGCATTGGGCCAACCGCGACCGCTTCGTGCTCAGCAACGGCCACGGCTCGATGCTGATCTACGCCCTCTTGCACCTGACGGGCTACGCCCTGCCGATCGAGGAGTTGAAAAACTTCCGCCAACTGCACAGCAAGACCGCCGGCCACCCCGAAGTGGGCGTGACCCCGGGCGTGGAAACCACCACCGGCCCGCTGGGCCAGGGCATCACCAATGCCGTGGGCATGGCGCTGGCTGAAAAGCTGCTGGCCGCCGAGTTCAACCGCGACGGCCATGCCGTGGTCGATCACCACACCTACGCCTTCCTCGGCGACGGTTGCCTGATGGAGGGCATCAGCCACGAGGCCATCGCCCTGGCCGGTGCCTGGCGCCTGGGCAAGCTCATCGCCCTGTACGACGACAACGGCATCAGCATCGACGGCCAGGTGCAGCCCTGGTTCATCGACAACACGGCGCAGCGTTTCACCGCCTGCGGCTGGAACGTGATTGGCCCCATCGACGGCCACGATGCGGCTGCCGTCTCCACCGCCATCGCCCAGGCCAAGGCCGGGCAGGACGAGCGCCCGACCCTCGTCATCTGCAAGACGCACATCGGCAAGGGCAGCCCGAATCGCGCCAACACCGCCAAGGCGCACGGCGAGCCCCTGGGCGCCGAGGAAATCGCCCTGACCCGCGCGGCGCTGGGCTGGAAGAGCGCGCCGTTTGAAATTCCCAAGGCCGTGTACGCCGACTGGGACGCGAAAAAAGCCGGTGCCAAGCGCGAAGCCGATTGGGACAAAGCCTTTGCCGCCTACGCCAAGGCCCATCCTGAGTTGGCGGCCGAGTTCACCCGCCGCATGGCCGGCGACCTGCCGAAAAACTTTGCCCAGGTTGCCGTCGATACCGTGGTGCAGGCGCACAGCAAGGCCGAGACCGTGGCCAGCCGCAAGGCCAGCCAGCTCGCGCTCGAAGCCTTCACCGCCGCCCTGCCCGAGCTGCTGGGCGGCAGCGCCGACCTCACGGGCTCGAACCTGACCAACACCAAGAGCACGCCCAACCTGCGCTTTGACGCCAACGGCGCAGTCGCCAAGAACGAAGCCGGCCAGGGCGGGCGCCACATCAACTACGGCGTGCGCGAGTTCGGCATGGCCGCCATCATGAACGGCGTGGCGCTGCACGGCGGCTTCATCCCCTACGGCGGCACCTTCCTCACGTTCA
>JAJTBK010000488.1 GCA_021286965.1 Comamonadaceae bacterium
CCTACGGCATCCCCAAGCCCAAGAACACCGAGCTGCTCAGCCCCACACTGCTGTTCGTGCCCTGCGTCGGCTACGGCCCGGGGGGCTACCGCCTGGGCTACGGCGGCGGCTTTTACGACCGCACCCTCGCCGCCCTGCAGCCGCGCCCGGCGACCGTCGGCCTGGGCTACACCGGGGGCTATATCGACGACTTCGAACCCGAGGCCCACGACCTGCCGCTGGACGCTATCCTGAACGACAACGGCATCGTCTGGCCAGTATAAAAATGATAGCTACTCACGCTTACCCAGCAAGCCCTAGAGCCCAAAAAGAAGGATGAAACCCATGCTGCAGCTGTACATTGGCAACAAGAACTACTCCTCCTGGTCCATGCGCCCCTGGGTGCTGCTGCGCCAGGCGGGCATCGCGTTCGAGGAAAAACCGCTGCGCTTCGACAGCTTTGCCCCCGACTCACAGTTCAAGACCCAGCTCGCCGGCCTCTCGCCCACGGGCAAGGTGCCGCTGCTGGTCGATGGCGATCTGCGCATCTGGGACAGCCTGGCGATTGCCGAGTACCTGGCCGAGTGCCACCCCGACAAGCACCTGTGGCCGCAAGAGCGCAGCGCCCGGGCGCGCGCGCGCAGCGTGGTCGCTGAGATGCACAGCGGCTTCGTGCCCCTGCGCAGCGCCTGCGGCATGAACATCGAGGCCCAGCTGCCCGAGGCCGGGGCGCTGATCTGGCGCGACAACGCCGGCGTGCGCGCCGACGTCGCGCGCCTGGTGCAGATGTGGGACGCGCTGCTGCAGGAGTTTGGCGGCCCGATGCTGTTTGGCGAATTCAGCATTGCCGACGCCTTCTACGCCCCGGTGTGTATGCGCCTGCGCACCTTCGCCCTGCCGCTGCCGGCGCCCATTGCCGCCTACGTGCAGCGCGTACACGCGCTGCCGGGGGTGCGCGCCTGGATCGAGGGCGCACTGGCGGAGCAGGACTTTCGCCCTTTCGAGGAGCCCTACCGGCTCTCGCGGTAAGCCGCCCAGCCGCGCGCACGCAGCGCGCAGGCCGGGCAGGTGCCGCAGCCGTGGCCCCAGGGCTGCAGCGCACCGCGCTCGCCCAGGTAGCAGGTGTGGGTGTCCTGCACGATGAGATCGACCAGCGCGAGCCCGCCCAGCTGCTCGGCCAGGCGCCAGGTGGCAGCCTTGTCGATCCACATCAGCGGCGTCTCGATGCGCAGGCGCTGCGCCAGGCCCAGGTTGAGCGCGAGCTGCATGGCCTTCATGGTGTCGTCGCGGCAGTCGGGGTAGCCGGAAAAATCCGTCTCGCACACGCCGGTGACCAGCACCTGCAGGCTGCGCCGGTAGGCCAGCGCCCCGGCGACGGTGAGAAACAGCAGGTTGCGCCCGGGCACGAAGGTGTCGGGCAGGCCGTCGGCGTGCAGGGCGATGGCGCGCTCCTCGGTCAGACTGGAGCCGCCAATCTGGCGCAGCACCTCCAGGCCCAGCACATGGTCCTCGCCCAGGCGCGGCGCCCAGTGCGGGAATTCACGCCGCAGGCGCGCGAGCACCGTGCGCCGCGCATCGAGCTCCACATGGTGGCGCTGGCCGTAGTCAAAACCCAAGGTTTCGACGCGCTCGTAGCGCGCCAGGGCGTAGGCCAGGCAGGTGGTGGAATCCTGCCCGCCAGAGAAAAGAACCAGGGCACTGCTGTGCATAGGGGTCACTCCTGAACGTGCGGTGGCCAATCGAGAACCATGGTGCAGCCGGCGCCGGGCTGCGCCTGGGCCGTGATGCGCGCGCCGTGGCGCTGGGCAATCGCCTGCGCCAGCGCCAGGCCGACGCCCAGGCCCTCGAACTCGCTCTCGCGGTGCAGGCGCTGGAACAGGCCGAACAGCCCCTGGGCGCGCGCCGGATCAAAGCCGGCGCCGTTGTCCTGCACGCTCCAGCGCCAGCCGCCGCCGGCCAGCGGTTCGGCCCGCAGCGCAATCTGCGCCGGCGCCCGGGCCTGGCTGAACTTGAGCGCGTTCTCCAGCAGCGCCTGCAGCAGCTGGCGCAGCTGCGCCGTATCGGCCTG
>JAJTBK010000054.1 GCA_021286965.1 Comamonadaceae bacterium
CGGTGCGGCGAAGAGGTAGCCCTGAAAGCTCGGGCAGTGCAGGGCCAGCAGGGCGGCGTACTGGGCTTCGTTCTCGACGCCTTCGGCCACCACGTCCAGCCCCAGGTTGTGCGCCATGCCGATGATGGTTTGTACGATCACCGTGTCCTGCGCCTGCGCGCCCATGTCCTGGATGAAGCTGCGGTCGATCTTGAGCTGGTACAGCGGTAGGCGCTGCAGCTGCGACAGGCTGGAGTGGCCGGTGCCAAAGTCGTCGAGCGCAAAGCGCACGCCCAGGCGGCGCAGCTCCTGCATCTTGCGCACGGTGTCGGCCACGTCGTGCAGCACCATGGATTCGGTCAGCTCCAGCACCAGTTTTTGCGGCTCGGCGCCGCTGCTGCGCAGGGCGGCCTGCACGTGCGCGGTGAAGTGGCTGTGCGCAAACTGGCGGGCGCTGACGTTGACCGACATCGTCAGCGGCGCCAGCAGGGGCTCGTCGGCCCAGGCGCGCAGCTGGGCGCAGGCGGCGTGCAGCACCCAGTCGCCCAGCTCCAGGATGAGGTCGGAGTCTTCGGCAATCGGGATGAACTGCGCCGGCGAGACCGGGCCGTGCAGCGGGTGCTGCCAGCGCAGCAGGGCCTCGACGCCGATGGGTTGGCGCTGGGCATCGACCTGCAGCTGGTAGTGCAGCGCCAGCTGCTGCGCGCCGATGGCGCTGCGCAGCGCCGCCTCCAGCGCGGCGCGCGCCTCCTGCTGCGCCTGCAGCACCGGGTCGTAGAAGCGGTAGGCGCTGCGGCCGGCGTTCTTGGCCTGGTACATGGCGGTGTCGGCGCGCTTGAGCAGCTCCTTGCCCGAGAGCGTGCCGGGGCGAAACAGGCACACGCCGATGCTGGCGCTGCTTTGCAGCTGGCGTCCGGCCAGGCGCACCGGGCGCACCACGGCGGTGAGCACCTGCAGCGCCAGCGTGCGGACCTGCTCCTGGGCGTGCTGCTCGTCGCTATCGAGCGCCTGCGCCAGGAGCACGAATTCGTCGCCGCCCAGGCGCGCCACCAGGGCCTGGGCGCCGGCGGCGTCGCGCAGCTGGCGTGCCACGTGCTGCAGGTGCTGGTCGCCGATCTCGTGCCCCAGGCTGTCGTTGATGGCCTTGAAGTTGTCCAGGTCGATGAGCAGCAGCGCGCCATGGCTGGTGCCATCCCGGGCCTGCAGCGCCTGCTCCATCGCCTGGCGCAGCTGGGTGCGGTTGGGCAGCTCGGTCAGCGGGTCGAAGTAGGCCAGGCGGTGCACGGCCTGCGCGCTGTCGGCCAGCTGCTGCTGCATGGCGTGCAGGGCGCGAAAGACGGCGCTGATCTCGTCGCGCCCGTGCCGGGGGATGGGGTTGTCCAGGCGTCCGGCGGCAATGCGCGCGCACAGCGCAATCATCTGCTGCAGCGGCGTGGCGATGGAGCGGATCAGCAGCGCCCCCAGGCGCCCGAGCAGCGCCATCGCCAGCAGCAGCGCGCCCAGGGCCAGCCAGCCGGTGCGGTGGTAGCGCTGCACGCCGTCCTGGTAGGCCGCCTGGGCCTGCTCGAACTGCAGGCGGATGAGGGTCTGCACGTCCGGGTAGGCCTGCTCGTACAGCGCCTTGGCGTTGAGCGCCAGGCGCTGGGTGTCGGTGTAGTCCAGGGCGCGCAGTGCTGCCAGGCCCGGGGCCACGGCTTCGCGCAGGTAGCGGCTGCGGCGCTCGCCGAATTGCTGCGCCAGCAGCTGCTCGGTGGGTGCGCGTGGCACGTCCAGGTAGGCGCGCCAGAGGGCGTCGATGGCGGCAACGTTGTGTTCGATCTCCTCGGCCGCCTGGTAGGCCGAGCTGCGCGTGAGCACCGGGCCGTTGCGCCCGGGGCTGGCCTGCACCAGGGCCAGCTGCATCTGCAGCTGGTTCGAGAGCATCAGGCGGCCGATTTCCGAGAGGTTGCGCACCGG
>JAJTBK010000057.1 GCA_021286965.1 Comamonadaceae bacterium
AAGGCCAAGTTGCTGTTATCTGCCGGAGCACTCCCACCCGGTGAAATTGGGAGCTGGCACAGAGAGCGGAGCAGGTTAGGCCACCACTTGTTTGTCGAATTTTATAGAGCTTGGCGGCCCTCCAGGTCAGAAGCATTTGTCGAAAAGAAGCGAGGTCAGGACTCTTTGTAGAAGGTCAGGAGTCGTTTGTCGTTCTCCAGCGGGGCGATTGGGATCTGTTCCGGGCCACCGGAACGGCCCATCTGATGAGCATCTCAGGCCTGCACATCACCTTGTTTGCCTGGCTGGCGCAGGGCCTGGTCGGCCGGCTGTGGCGACGCAGCCCGTACCTGTGCCTGCGCTGGCCGGCACCGCACGCGGCGCTGCTGGGTGGCGGCCTGCTGGCGGCCGGCTATGCGCTGTTTTCCGGCTGGGGCGTGCCGGCGCAGCGCACGGTGCTGATGCTCGCTTGCGCCGCCCTGCTGCGCCTGGCCGGGCGGCGCTGGCCCTGGCCGCTGACCTGGTTGCTGGTGTGTGCGGTGGTGGTGTGGGTCGATCCCTGGGCCCTGTTGCAGGCCGGGTTCTGGCTTAGTTTTATTGCCGTCGGGATTTTGTTTGCTAGCAATACGATAGCTGCTCACGCTGATGCAGAAAGGGCTAGAGGTATTTTTTATGCCATACGGGGGTTTTTGCACGAGCAGGGTTTGATGACGCTGGCACTGATGCCGCTGACGCTGTTGCTGTTTGGCCAGGTGTCGCTGGTGGGGGCCTTGGCGAATGTGTTGGCGATTCCCTGGGTGACGTTTGTCGTCACGCCGCTGGCGTTGCTCGGGCTGCTGGCGCCACCCTTGTGGCAGGCCGCCGCCTGGTGCCTGGGGCCTTTGCTGCTCTGGCTGGAGTGGCTCGCGGCCTGGCCGGGGGCGGTGCTGTCCTTGCCGGCGGCGCCCTTGTGGGCGGGCCTGCTGGCGGTGCTCGGTGGGCTGTGCCTGGCGCTGCAGTGGCCGCTGCGCGTGCTGGGGCTGCCGCTCTTGTGGCCGGCGCTGTGTTGGCAGCCGCCGGCACCCGCCTGGGGGGAGTTTTCCCTGTTGGCGGCCGACGTCGGCCAGGGCAATGCGGTATTGGTACGCACCGCCGGGCACAGCCTGCTGTATGACAGCGGGCCGCGCTATGGCCCGCACAGCGATGCTGGCGCGCGTGTCTTGGTGCCGCTGCTGCAGGCGCAGGGGCTGCGCCTGGATCGGCTGCTGCTCAGCCACAGCGACAGCGACCACACCGGCGGGGCGCAGGCGCTGCTGCAGGCCCAGCCGCAGGCGCAGCTGCTCGGCGCCGACGCCCCCGGGCGCGCTGCCGACCAGCCCTGCGAGGCCGGCCAGCGCTGGCAGTGGGAGGGTGTGGCGTTCGAGCTGCTGCACCCTTTGCCGCTGACGCCAACGGCGGCGCCGGTGCGCCCCAATGCGCGCAGCTGCGTGTTGCGTATCACCAGCGCGCAGGGGGTGGCGGCGCTGCTGGTGGGCGATATCGAACGGCGTGAGGAGCGGGCGCTGCTGGCACGCGCGGCGCCCCTGGCGGCGCAGTGGCTGTTGGTGCCGCACCACGGCAGCCAGACCTCGTCCTCGGCCGAATTCATCGCCGCCGTGGCACCGCGCTGGGCGCTGGTGCAGGCGGGGTACCGCAACCGCTTCGGGCATCCGGCGGCGCCGGTGCTGGCGCGCTACCAGGCGGCGGGCGTGGAGCTGGTGGCTTCGCCTGCCTGTGGGGCCGCGCTGTGGTCGTCGGCGCAGCCGCAGCAGCTCGATTGCGAGCGCGACAGTCATGCGCGCTATTGGCAACATCGCTGACATGGGGTTGAAATCCGCGCACAATTGAGGGCTATTTTTTCGCTCCTTCGCGTGCGCTTTTGGGGCGCCGGGTGCTGCCCCACCGCCGCTGTTTCCTCGCCATGTCCTCCCCCTCCCGCAATACCTTGATCGACACGATCAAGGGCTTGGCCTGCGCCACCATCGTCGCCCACCACCTGGCTTTCTACGGTCCCATGTCGGACAGCGCGCACGGGCTGGCGCCAGGTTTGATCGACTGGCTGGCCGAATATGGCCGCATGGCGGTGCAGCTGTTTCTGGTGCTGGGGGGCTACCTGGCGGCGGCAAGCCTGGCGCCGGCTGGGCAGTGGCGCGGCGGGGCCGCAGGGCCGTTGCTGCTGCGCCGTTTTGTACGCCTGGTCGTGCCCTACGCGGTGGCGCTGCTGGTGGCCGTGCTGGCTGCCGCTCTGGTACGGCCGTTTTTCGAGCACCCTTCGGTGCCGGGCGAGCCGAGTTTGCAGCAGCTCCTGGCCAATGCCTTGCTGCTGCAGGACATCGTCGGCGAAGAGGCGTTGTCGGCGGGCGTGTGGTACGTGGCGATTGATTTTCAGCTCTTTGCCTGCACCGTGCTGTTGCTGGCAGCGTTGCAGCACGCCCCGGCCTGGGCGCAGCGCACGGCGCCGCTGTGGGTGGCGCTGGCAGGGACACTGTCGCTGTGCTGGTTCAATCGCCTGCCGGGGCTGGACATGTGGGCCTGGTACTTCTGGGGTGCCTACGGCCTGGGCATGTGTGCTTTCTGGGCCACCAGGGCGCGCCGTCCTGGGTGGTGGGCCCTGGGCATGATCCTGGTGGGTGGCCTGGCGCTGTGGCTGCAGTGGCGCGAGCGCGTGGCCCTGGCGCTGGTGTTTTCCTTGCTGCTGCTGTGTGCGCAGCGCCGGGGGTGGGCATTGCCGCAAGGGCGGTTGCTGCAGCGCCTGGGGCAGATGTCGTACTCCGTGTTCCTGGTGCACTTTCCCATCTGCCTGCTGGTCAACGCCGTCGTCAGCCAGCTCTGGCCGGATGTACCCTGGCTGAATTTGCTCGGCATGGTGCTGGCCTTTGCCTTGTCGCTGGCGGCCGGGCGCCAGCTGTACCTGCGGGTCGAGTGCCATGTGCCCAGCTGGCGTCTGGCGCTGCGCTGGCAGGCCAGCCTGGTGGGTACCGGGCTGCTGGTGGCGTTGGCGACCAGCAGCCCGTTGTGATCAGCGGTGCAGCTCGCCTGCGCTCTCGGGCTGGTACACCACTTCCTTGACGCGTACCGTCATGGCCTTGCCGCCGGGGCCGGGCCAGGCGAGCTCGTCGCCCACCGACAGGCCCAGCAGGGCGCTGCCCACGGGGGCGAAGATGGAGACGCGGTCAGCGCTGCCGTCCATGTCGCGCGGGTAGACCAGGGTCAGGCAAAACTCCTTGCCGGTTTCGGCGATGGTGAATTTCACCGTCGAGTTCATGGTGACCAGGTGCGGCGGGATTTCCTCGGGCGCGAGCACGTCGGCGCGGTCGAGTTCGGCCTGCAGCTCGGCTTTGCCGGGAAAGGCGCTGGCCGGGATGGCTGCCAGCAGCGCTTCGATGCGGTCAAGGTCGAGTGAGGACAGGATGATCTGGGGTTTCTGGCGCGCCATGGCGTTCTCTCCGTCGGGATTTTTTGAAGGCGAAAAGGCCAGACTGTATCAAGGCTGGCGGCAAGGCGCAAAGACATCACGGGCCGTGTCGTAGGCGCTGGTGTGCACGTCCAGCAGCCCGAGCACGGAGTGGAAGTAGTCGTCGTGCGAGAGCTTGCGCTGGCCCCAGTCGCGTTGCAGGCAGGTGGTGGCGGTGCGCGTGCGCTCTTGCATGGCGGGCGAGAGCCAGGCCAGCCAGGGCACGTGCTTCTGGGTGTCGGGCGCAATCGCGTAGGGCAGGCCGTGCAGGTAGAGGTTGTTCTCGCCCAGGGATTCGCCGTGGTCGGAGACGTAGAGCAGGGCACTCGGGCCGCCGCGCCGGGTCAGCCATTCGATGCTGGCGTTGAGGAACGCGTCGGTGGCGAGGATGGAGTTGTCGTAGGCGTTGACGACCTCCTCGCGCGTGCACTGCTGCAGGGCGTTGCTCTGGCATTCAGGTAGGAATTTCTTCTGCGCTGGCAGTGAGCGCTTGGCGTAGGCCGGGCCGTGGCTGCCCATCTGGTGCAGCACAACGACCGTGCCGCGCGCGCGTGCGGCCGCCGGCAGGGCGTCGATGTGCGCCTGCAGGTCGCGCAGCATGATCGGGTCCTGGCATTCGCCGCTGGTGCACCACTGCGGATCGCTCAGGTGGCTGGTGCTGATTTCGGGGATGCGCTCGCACACGCCCTTGCAGCCCGATTGGTTGTCCAGCCACAGCAGCGCCAGGCCGGCGTGCTGCAGCACGTCGAGCAGGCCTTCGGCATTGCTTTTGCGCTGGCCGAAGGCGCTGCGCCCGAGGTGCGAGAACATGCAAGGCAGGGAGGCTGCCGTGCTGGTGCCGCAGGCCCAGGCCTGGGGGGCATTGGCAATGTCGTGGCGCGCCTGCAGCTGCGGTGTGGTGGCGCGGGCGTAGCCGTCGAGGCCAAAATTGGCGGCACGCGCTGTCTCGCCCACCACCAGCAGCAGGAGCGGGGCCTGCTCCTGTCCCTGGTAGCTGGCGCCCAGCTGGGCGTCGCGCCCGAGGGGCGCCAGGGTGCGGGTGTCCATGCGCAGCGGCCGGGTGGCGAGGTCGGCCACCGCGTACAGGCTGTTCAGCGGGTTGATGAGGTAGCGCAGCTGGGTGTGGTTGCGCATGGTGGCCGCGAAGTCCTGGAACACCAGCAGCAGGCTGGCCAGCCCCAGGAGTACGGCGGCGGCGATGAACAGCAAGCGCTGCCACAACTGGCGCCACCAGCCCAGGCGGCGCAGCGGCTGGCGCAGCAGCCACAGCAGCGGCGGCACGGCCAGTAGCAGCAGGGCGGCGGCCATGCGCCAGTTGAGCAGGTCGCCGGCTTCGCGCGGGTCGGTCTGCAGCACGTTCACCAGCATGGTGGTGTCGATGACGATGCCGTAGCTGGCCATGAAGTACACGCCGCTGGCTGCTGCCAGCAGCGCCAGTGCCAGCACCGGCTTGAGCAGCCGGCCCCAGGCCAGCAGGCCGAGCACGGCAGCGTTGCCGGCGGCCACGAGCAGCATGAAGGCCAGGCCAAAACCCCAGCCGCGCAGGCCCTGCACCCCGGGCAGGGTGGCAATCGCCTGCCACAGGGGCAGGTTGCAGACGCTTGCCAGCCAGAGGCTGATGGCGGTGAGCAACCAAAGGGGATGACGTGCTGGGGCCGCAGGGGCCGGGTGCAGGGGGCGCGAGAACAGGGCGAACATGGGCGCGGATTATCGGCCCCGGGGCGAAAAAAAACCGCAGGGCGGGCCTGCGGTTTGGTGCGCGCTAGGGTTTTGGCGCTTACTTGACGTCGCGGCGCGGCGAGCCGGTGAAGAGCTGGCGTGGACGGCCGATCTTGTACTCGGGGTCGGCGATCATTTCATTGAGCTGGGCAATCCAGCCGACGGTGCGCGCGAGCGCGAAGATGCCGGTGAACAGCTTGGTCGGGATGCCGATGGCGCGCTGCACGATGCCGGAGTAGAAGTCCACGTTCGGGTAGAGCTTGCGCTGCACGAAGTAGTCGTCTTCCAGGGCGATTTTTTCGAGCTGCTTGGCCAGCGCGAACAGCGGGTCGTTCTCCAGGCCCAGTTCCTTGAGCACCTCGTCGCAGGTCTCTTGCATGAGCTTGGCGCGCGGGTCGTAGTTCTTGTACACGCGGTGGCCAAAGCCCATGAGCTTGACGCCGGAGTTCTTGTCCTTGACCTTCTCCATGAACTCGCCGACCTTGGAGACGCCGCCCATGGCCTGAATTTCTTCGAGCATGTTCAGGCAAGCCTCGTTGGCACCGCCGTGGGCCGGGCCCCACAGACAGGCGACACCGGCGGCAATGGCGGCAAACGGGTTGGTGCCGGAGGAACCGCACAGGCGCACGGTGGAGGTGGAGGCGTTCTGCTCGTGGTCGGCGTGCAGGATGAAGATGCGGTCCATCGCCTTTTCCAGCACCGGGTTGACCTTGTAGTCCTCGCACGGCGTGCCGAACATCATGCGCAGGAAGTTGCCGGCGTACGACAGGTCGTTGCGCGGGTACATGAAGGGCTCGCCCTTGCCGTACTTGTAGGCCATGGCGACCAGCGTCGGCATCTTGGAGATCAGACGGATGGCGGCGATGTCGCGGTGCTGCGGGTTATTGATGTCGGTGCTGTCGTGGTAGAAGGCCGACATCGCGCCCACCAGGCCGGTCAGCACGGCCATGGGGTGGGCGTCGCGGCGGAAACCGCGCAGGAAGAACTGCATCTGCTCGTTGACCATGGTATGGTTGGTCACGCGGCTGGTGAAGTCGGCCTTCTGAGCTGCGTTGGGCAGATCGCCGTACAGCAGCAGGTGGCAGGTTTCCAGGAAGTCGCAGTTTTCGGCCAGCTGCTCAATGGGGTAGCCGCGGTACAGCAACTCGCCCTTGTCGCCATCGATGTAGGTGATGGCCGACTGGCACGACGCCGTCGAGAGGAAGCCCGGGTCGTAGGTGAACATGCCGGTCTGGGCGTACAGCTTGCGGATGTCGATGACGTCCGGGCCGATGTTGCCTTGGTAGACGGGCAGATCGATGCTCGGGCTACCGTTGCTGAACGAGAGCGTTGCTTTGTTGTCAGCCAGTTTCATTTCCAATTTCCTTACTAAAGTTAACCCAGGGGCGAGGGGGCGGGGCGGCGAATGAGTTCGAGCAGGTGGCGCACGGCGGCCGTGTCCTGCACGCCGCTGGGTTCCTTGCGGCGCAGCAGCAGGTCGAGCAGGTCGTTGTCCGAGAGATCCATCAGCAAGGCCAGGGCTTGTGCCTGGCCGTGCGTCAGAGCCTGGCCGTGGCGGGCGAAAAACTGCTCGATGAAGAGGTCGTTTTCCACCAGACCCCGGCGGCAGCGCCAGCGGATGACGCTGCGTTCGCGTTCGTCGAGCAGTTGATCGTCAGCAGCCATGGCGTCAGATGGTGCGGCGCGCCATCAATTCCTTGATCTTGCCGATCGCGCGCGTCGGGTTCAGGCCCTTGGGGCACACATCCACGCAGTTCATGATCGAGTGGCAGCGGAACAGGCGGTACGGGTCTTCGAGGTTATCGAGGCGCGCGCCGGTGGCATCGTCGCGGCTGTCGGCGATGAAGCGGTAGGCCTGCAGCAGACCGGCCGGGCCGACGAACTTGTCCGGGTTCCACCAGAAGCTCGGGCAGCTGGTGGAGCAGCTGGCGCACAAAATGCATTCGTACAGGCCGTTGAGCTCTTCGCGTTCCTCGGGCGATTGCAGGCGTTCCTTGAAAGGGGAGGCCGGCGTTTCGTTGATGAGGTAGGGCTTGATCGAGTGGTACTGCTTGAAGAACTGCGTCATGTCCACGATCAGGTCGCGGATGACGGGCAGGCCGGGCAGGGGCTTCAGGACCACGGTGCCGGGCAGCGTGTTCATGTTGGTCAAGCAAGCCAGGCCGTTCTTGCCGTTGATGTTCATCGCGTCCGAGCCGCACACGCCTTCACGGCAGGAGCGGCGGTAGGACAGCGAGGGATCGACCGCCTTGGGCTTGAGCAGGGCATCGAGCAACATGCGCTCGTGGCCGTCGAGCTCGATCTCGACGGTTTGCATGTACGGCTTGCTGTCTTTATCCGGGTCGTAGCGGTAGATGTGAAAAGTACGCTTCATGGTGTGTTTCTCTCGTGGGACTGCCGGATGCTTAGAAGGTGCGCACCTTCGGCGGAATGCTTTCCACCGTCAGGGGCTTCATGTTCACGGGCTTGTAGCTCAGGCTGTTGCTGGCGCTGTGCCACAGGGTGTGCTTGAGCCATTCCTTGTCGTTGCGACCGAGCGGGAAGTCGGCGTGGTCGGCCGGGTGCTCGTAGTCGTAGACGGTGTGCGCCCCCCGGCATTCCTGGCGGGCGGCGGCGCTGGTCATGGTGGCCTGGGCGACTTCGATCAGGTTGTCCACCTCCAGCGCTTCCATGCGGGCGGTGTTCCAGACCTTGGACTTGTCCTTGAGCGTGACGCTGCCGACCTTGGCGCGCAGGGCGTTGATCTTGACCACGCCTTCGTCCATGCCCTTTTGCGTGCGGAACACGCCAGCGTGCTGCTGCATGGCGGCGCGGATCTCGCCTGCCAGATCCTGGGCGTAGACGCCGTCCTTGGAGTCTTCGAGGGCATTCAGGCGTGCCAGGGTGCGGTCAGCGCCGTTGGCCGGCATGGGCTGGAACTCGCCGTAGCCGCCGACGAATTCGACGATGTGCTTGCCGGCGGACTTGCCGAACACCAGCAGATCGAGCAGCGAGTTGGTGCCCAGGCGGTTGGCGCCGTGCACCGACACGGCGGCGCATTCGCCCACTGCGTACAGGCCCTTGACGACGTCGTTGCCCTCGCCGTTCCAGACCACGACCTGGCCGTGGATGTTGGTCGGGATGCCGCCCATCTGGTAGTGGATGGTGGGCACGACCGGGATCGGCTCCTTGGTGATATCGACGTTGGCGAAGTTGTGGCCGATTTCTTCCACCGACGGCAGGCGCTTGCGGATGGTGTCTGCGCCCAGGTGGTCGAGCTTCATCAGGATGTAGTCCTTGTTCGGACCGCAGCCACGGCCTTCCTTGATCTCCTGGTCCATGGAGCGCGAGACGAAGTCGCGCGGCGCCAGGTCCTTCAAGGTGGGCGCGTAGCGCTCCATGAAGCGTTCGCCATTGCTGTTGAGCAGGATGGCGCCCTCGCCACGGCAGCCTTCGGTCAGCAGCACGCCCGCGCCGGCGACGCCGGTGGGGTGGAACTGCCAGAACTCCAGATCCTGCAGCGGAATGCCGGCGCGCGCCGCCATGCCCAGGCCGTCGCCGGTGTTGATGAAGGCGTTGGTCGAGGCCTGGAAGATGCGACCGGCGCCGCCCGTGGCCAGCAGCACGGCCTTGGCGTGCAGCTCGTACAGGTCGCCCGTTTCCAGCTCCAGGGCGGTCACGCCCACCACGTCGCCAGCCTCGTTGCGGATCAGGTCCAGTGCCATCCACTCGACGAAGAAGTTGGTCTTGGACTCGACGTTCTTCTGGTACAGCGTGTGCAGCATGGCGTGGCCGGTGCGGTCGGCTGCGGCGCAGGCGCGTTGCACGGGCTTCTCGCCGTAGTTGGCGGTGTGGCCGCCGAAGGGGCGCTGGTAGATGGTGCCGTCGGGGTTGCGGTCGAACGGCATACCGAAGTGTTCGAGCTCGATCACCACGTTCGGTGCCTCGCGGCACATGAATTCCACGGCGTCCTGGTCGGAGAGCCAGTCGCCGCCCTTGATGGTGTCGTAGAAGTGGTAGTGCCAGTTGTCTTCGCTCATGTTGCCCAGCGAGGCGGAGACGCCGCCCTGTGCCGCCACGGTGTGCGAGCGCGTGGGGAAGACCTTGGACAGGCAGGCCACGTTCAGGCCGGCGCGCGAGAGTTCGAGCGAGGCGCGCATACCGGAACCGCCGGCGCCAACGATGACGACGTCGAACTTGCGCTTGGTGATATTGGCTTTGGAGTAGCTCATTGTTGTGCTTTCATGCGTGGATGCGGTGTGCCTGGATCACAGGCGCCACAGAACCTGGAAGGCCCAGCCGGTGCAGCCGACCAGCCAGACGATGGTGAAGGACTGCAGCAGCAGGCGCAGGCCATCGGGGCGGGCATAGTCCATCCACACGTTGCGCACGCCGACCCAGGCGTGCCAGGCCAGTGCCACGATGGTGGCGAAGGTGAGGAACTTCATCCACTGCGCGGCAAAAATGCCGGCCCACAGTTCGTAGCCGATCGGGCCCTTGCTGAACACGATTTGCGCCAGCAGGGCGAAGGTGAAGAGCACCATCACGATGCCGCTGATGCGCTGCACCAGCCAGTCGCGCACGCCATAGTGGGCGCCGGAGACGGTGCGCTTGGAGCCGTAAGTCACGGACATGGTGTTATTTCCTTTGCAAGCAAAAAAATCAGTACAGGCCAAACAGCTTGGCGCCCAGCACCAGGGTCAGCGCAATGCTGACGACCAGGGTGACGGCGGCCGATTGGCGGCCAAAGTCCTTCGACACCAGGTCGTGGTTCACGTCCATCATGACGTGGCGCATACCGGCGATCAGGTGGTGCAGGTAGGCCCAGATCAGGCCCAGCGCCACCAGCTTGACGAGCCCACCCGGGACGAAGCCCAGGCCGGCGCTGAAGGCTGCGCTAAAACGCGCAAACGAGATCTCGGACGACAGCGAGGTGTCGAACAGCCAGACCACGAAGGGCAACAGCAGGAACATGATCATGCCGCTGGCGCGGTGCAGGATCGAGACCCAGCCGGCCAGTGGCAGGCGGTAGGTTCTCACGTCCTTGAAGATGTTGATGTTGCGGAACTCGGGCCGCTTCTTGGTGACTTCTGTCATGGCAAGTGCTTTCTCGGGGGATGTAACTGCGTTGTAATCACGCCTGGGCAAACAGGGCAAAATTCTATTGCAACGCAATAAAC
>JAJTBK010000058.1 GCA_021286965.1 Comamonadaceae bacterium
GCGCCAGCCGCGCACCAAGGACTTCCTCAACAAAATCCTGCAGCACTGAACCTGCAACCCTGGCCCGCCCCCGGGCCTGGCATCCAAGGCGCTTGCGGGCGCCTTTTTTTATGCTTTTTTGGCTCCTAAGCCTTATAGAACAAGCGCGAGCAGCTATTTATTTGTGAGCGTTTGGTGCCGGTGGGACAATCTCCCCCCATGACCGCCACCCTCGACACCCTCACCCTCACCCGCCCCGACGACTGGCACCTGCACGTGCGCGACGGCGCCGCCCTGGCCACCGTTGTTCCGCCCACCGCTGCGCAATTTGGCCGCGCCCTCATCATGCCCAACCTGCGCCCACCCGTGACCACGGCGGCCCAGGCGCTGGCCTACAAGGAGCGCATCCTCGCCGCCGTGCCCGCCGGTGTGCAGTTCGAGCCCTTGATGGCGCTGTACCTCACCGACAACCTGCCGCCCGAGGAAATTGCCCGGGCCAAGGATGCGGGCGTGGTCGCAGCCAAGCTCTACCCCGCAGGCGCCACCACCAACAGCGATGCCGGCGTGACCGACCTGCGCAAGACCTACAAGACGCTCGAAGCCATGCAAAAAGCCGGCCTGCTGCTGCTGGTGCATGGCGAGGTGACGAGCCCCGACATCGACTTGTTCGACCGCGAAGCCGTGTTCATCGAGCAGCAACTCATCCCGCTGCGCCGCGACTTCCCCGAGCTGAAGATCGTTTTCGAGCACATCACCACCAAGGAAGCCGCGCAGTACGTGCAGGAGGCCGGCCGCTTCACCGCCGCCACACTGACGGCGCACCACCTGCTCTACAACCGCAACGCCATCTTCACCGGCGGCATCCGCCCGCACTACTACTGCCTGCCGGTCTTGAAGCGCGAGACGCACCGCCAGGCACTGCTGCAGGCCGCTACCAGCGGCAGCAGCAAATTCTTCCTCGGCACCGACAGCGCGCCGCACCCCGCGTACCTGAAAGAGCACGCCAGCGGCTGCGCCGGCTGCTACACCGCGCACGCCGCGCTGGAGCTGTACGCCGAAGCCTTCGACAGCGTTGGTGCGC
Source organism: Comamonadaceae bacterium (assembly GCA_021286965.1). Classification (GTDB taxonomy): domain Bacteria; phylum Pseudomonadota; class Gammaproteobacteria; order Burkholderiales; family Burkholderiaceae_C; genus Paenacidovorax. Next base: position 1,061 of record JAJTBK010000058.1, read on the forward strand.
TGGACAAACTGGAGGGTTTTGCCAGCTTCCACGGCCCCGCCTTCTACGGCCTGCCACGCAACAGCGGCACCGTCACCCTGCGCCGCGAAACCTGGACGCCGCCCGAGAGCTTTGTCTTCGGTGAGGCGAATCTCAAGCCCCTGCGCGCGGGCGAAGTGTTGCCGTGGAGGATGGCATGAGTTCAGGGCAGTGCGCGGGAATCGGATGACATGGCTGATCAATGGCCATAGTGCGCCGGATCGAAACCCCCAAGGCAATATGGGTGCGGTTTCAAAGCATGGTGTGATGAGTGTTCGCGGGGGCTTCAGCAAGTTCTGAAAAATGGGCTGATGAACTTCCCGCCGACGCATCTAAATCTAATGCCGTTGGAGTGACGCTGATGCGAGGGACAGCGCACAAATGCCGCCTGATTGGTGGATTGAGAACTGCGCGACTCGCGGAGGGGAGCTCCTCTCCTCTTGAGGACTCGCGAGGCTTCGATTTTGAGGTCGCATCTAGTATGCCGCTGTCCAGCAGTCCGCCGATGTCCTTTAGGCCACTGCCAGTGACGAGCACCACGGCTGTTTCGTCGCTGCTCAGCGTGCTCCATTGACGCAGTCCTGCATAGGCTGCAGCCGCACCAGGTTCGGCAAACACCCCACCGCTGCGCGCCAAGTCGAGGATGGCCTGGAAAATCTGCGTATCGTTGACCACAATGAATTCGCCGCCGGTGGCCTCAACAGCACGCAGTGCCTTGATGCGGTCACGCGGCAAGGCCACGCTGATACTGCTGGCAGAGGTCGCTGAAGGCTGTGCATGCGGTGCATGTGGCCCTTGGCCCGCCTTCCATGCCCGGTACATGAAGTTGCTGCCGGTGGCTTGTACACCCATGATCTTTGGCATGTGGTTTGTGATACCCATGAGCAACAGTTCATGGAAACCTTTGTAAATGGCGCCCACGATGCAGCCATTGCCTACGGGCACGAAGATGCGGTCAGGCACATGCCACTGCATTTGCTCGCAGATTTCGAAGGCCACGGTCTTTTTGCCTTCGGACATGTATGAATTGATTCCTGTACTGCGGTTGTACCAGCCATGCTCTTTGCAAGCAGCGTGGCAGGCAGCGAAGGCCTCGTCATAGCCGCCTTCGACTTTCACCACTTCTGCGCCGTAGGCGCGGATTTGCGCGAGCTTTTCACGCGTGGCGCTGGTGGGGGAAAAGATGATGCAGCGAATGCCGATGCCTGCGCTCATGCACGCCAATGCTGCAGCGGCGTTGCCGGTGCTGGCTGCGGCGATGGTCTTAACGCCCATCTCGGCAGCTAAGGCAACAGCCAGTGCGCTTGCGCGATCCTTCAGCGAGCCGCTGGGGTTACGGCTGTCGTCCTTGATGAAGATGCGACCGGGCCCACTGTTGTGTAGCTTGTATAGCGGCGAACCACCGGTGTGCAGGTGTGGCGTGAACTCTGGCGATGTGGGCAGGACACTGGCGTAACGCCACATATCGAAAGTGTCGCGGGATTGCACGCTCTTGATAAATCTGCAACCTAGGTCCGCATAGTCGTAGACCAAATCAAAAGCCCCGTCGAGTTCACAATTTGGGCAGTAATAGCTGACCTGATCAGGCAGATAGACCGCGTCGCAATGCAGGCAACGCAAGGCAAAGGCACTCCCGCCAAGATTCATGATGACCCCGTTAAATTGTCGATGCGAAACCAACCCAGAGCGCACGTGGAATGTACTGCGCTACCTTTTCGAGTTAGCGATAGCGAGGCTGGGATGTGATGGGACAAAGCGCGCACAGTGCGCGCGCCGATAGCGTCAACCGCGCGTAACCATGATTGCGTCAATGGCAACCATGGTGTTGCGGGCCAGTTGAGCTGCACCCACGGTGGTTCGAGCGGGATAGGGTTGGGTGAAGTATTCGGCCATGATAGTGTTCATAGTTGCGAACTTGGATATGTCGGTGATGTAGACGGTGACCTGCACCACGTCGGCCAGTGTGCCGCCGCAGGCTTTTGCCATGGTCTTGAGATTACTGAAGGTCTGCCGCACTTGGCCTTCGAAGCCTCCCTCGGCAATGTCGTTGGTGCCTGGTACTACTGGTGTTTGTGCGGCAAGGAAGATCATGTTGCCGACCTTCACGCCTTGTGAGTAGGTACCCAGTGGCACTGGCGCCTTATCGGTGTAAATGATGTTGAGATCGGAGGTTGTAGCTGTAGCCAGGTTGTTCTGGGTTTGTGCGATTTGGACTTCGCAGATCTCAGCGGCTTGTGTCATTTTTTGGATTTCCTGTGTTGTAGAAGTGGTGGCCGATGTCGACCGTTGATGTAAAACTCTTCTTGGAATGAGAGCTTGAATGTGATGGCAGACCTATGGCAATTACTACTTCAGCTCGGCAACGGCGATCACGCTTTGTTGTGCCTTGCCCATCATGCGTAGCGGTGCGGTATCTGCGGTTTGGATATTGCCAAAATCCGCAGCAATGGCTTGGTGTGTGGCCAAGGCGGCACAGAGCCGAGCCATGGCTGGTGCGGTTTGGATACCGTAGCCCCCCAAAGCGGCACACCAGATGAATGACTCTTGCGCTGGATCTGGACCGATCAGAGGTGAGCGGTCAGGTGCGAAAATGCGTAGGCCAGCCCAGCGATTGAGTACGCGCTTGGGTCTCAGTGTGGTGGCGTTTTCAAGCCGATCCATAGTGATGGCGACACCCAATTCGTCGGGCAGGGCGTCGCAGGGGCTGGATGGCGTCTCGTCGCATGGGGAAACCAAGAGGCGCCCCATGTCAGGCTTGATAA
>JAJTBK010000493.1 GCA_021286965.1 Comamonadaceae bacterium
ATGCGCGAGCGTCCTTTCGTTGCGTTCATCAGGGGGGCGACATGGCCTGGCCGGCCTTGCTGCCGTTGCCGCGGCCGAGCACGCCGGCCAGCCAGCGCCCGGTGTCGGCCAGGGCCGGCAGGTCGATGCCGGTGTCCATGCCCATGCCGTGCAGCATGTAGACCACGTCCTCGCTGGCGACATTGCCGCTGGCGCCGCGCGCGTAGGGGCAGCCGCCGGTGCCGGCCACCGCCGAATCGACCACGCGCACCCCGTCCTCCAGGCACGCGGCGATGTTGGCCAGCGCCTGGCCGTAGGTGTCGTGGAAATGGCCGCTGACCTGGTCGATGCCGTAGTGCGTGAGCGCCGCTTCCAGGGCGCGCTGCACTGCCAGCGGCGTGCCGACGCCGATGGTGTCGGCCACGTCCACGCGCTCGACGCCGATGCCCTTCATCAGGCCCGCCAGGTAGGCCACGCGCGCGGGCGCAATGTCGCCCTCGTAGGGGCAGCCCACGGTGCAGCTCATGGCGCCGCGCACGGCCACGCCGGCGGCGCGCGCCGCCGCCACCACCGGGGCAAAGCGCTCGATGCTCTGGGCAATGCTGCAGTTGATGTTCTTCTGGCTGAAAGCCTCGCTGGCGGCGCCAAACACCACGATCTCGTCGGGCTGGTCGTGCACCGCCGCCGCCCAGCCCTGGAGGTTGGGCGTGAGCACGCTCAGCCGCACGCCCGGCTGGCGCACGATGCCGGCCATGACGGCGTGGTTGTCGGCCATCTGCGGCACCCACTTGGGGCTGACGTAGCTGGTGGCCTCGATCTCGGCCAGGCCGGCGGCCTGCAGGCGCTGCACGAGGCCGATCTTGACCTCGGTCGGCACGGGCTGTTTTTCGTTTTGCAGGCCGTCGCGCGGGCCGACGTCGATGATGCGCACGCGGGGGGGAAGGTTCATGGCAAGGGCCTCACGGTAGAGAGATCGCAGCTGGGCTGCTGGCGCAGCTGGCGGTAGGGCTGGCCGGCAAACTGCGGCTCGGGCGGCAGCTGCGCCGCGCCCAGCGCGGGGTAGGGCAGCGCGTAGCCGAGCAGATCGGCGACGGTGGCGGGAAAGACGCGGTTGTCGTAGCGCGGCAGGCCGTCGGTGCCGGCCTGGGCGTGCGCGGCCAGCGCCGCCATCCACGCCGGCTGCGCCTGCGCAAACGCCGGGTTGGCCCACAGCAGCAGCGGCACTTCGTAGGCGCTGGGGGCGCTGCCGTGGGTGTACTGGCCGCCGCAGTCGGGCAGGTTCAGGCCGTGGTCGGAGATGTACAGCAGCAGCGCCCGCCGCCCTGGCGCCTGCTGCTGCAGCAGGCCGATCCACTCGGCCAGCAGCTCGCTGGTGTAGGCCTGGCTGTTGTCGTAGGGGTCGTCCCAGTGCGCGCGCGCTGGCGGCGTGCGCCCGGCCACGCGCGGATGGCTGCCGTAGGTGTGCAGGGTGACCAGCAGCGGCGCCTGCGGGTACTGCGCCAGCGCCTGCGCCAGCGGCGCCGTCAGCGCCTCGTCGAAGGAGCCGGCAGGCAGCGCCAGGTACTGCTCGGAACGCTGGCGGTAGGCGGCGTGGAAGAACGTCTCGGCCGTGCCCGAGGTGGTTTGGTTGCTCAGGGTGACGGTGTGAAAACCCGCCGCCCGCGCCCAGTCGAGGTAGGTCACCAGGCCCTGCGCCGGCAGCTGCGCCAGCGCCTGGCCGCTGAGCAGCAGGGGCACGGTTTGCGCGGTGTTGTTGCCATTGCTGAGCACCGGCAGCACCTGCAGCCCGGACAGCGGGCGCAGCGCGGCGTTGGTGTCGTGCCCGCCGTAGCCCAGCAGCGACCAGCGCTGGGCGCTGGCGCTCTCGCCGATCACGAGCACGATCAGGTCGGCGCGCGCCGGCGCCGTGGGCGCCGGCACCGCCGGCACGGTAAAGCCCTGCGCCGCCACCGCCTGCTGGCGCACCAGCGTCTCGAACATGGCCAGGGGATAGATGCGGTTGGCCTTGCGCAGCGCCGCCTCGGTGCCATCGCCCTTGGCGGCCGACACCAGCGCCCACAGCGGCCACAGCAGCGCCAGCAGCACGAGCAGCGCCCGCACCCAGCGCCGGCGCACGGGCGGCGCGCGCCGCCCCAGCCAGGCGGCGAGCAGCGCCGCCGGCAGCGCCCAGGCCAGCAGCTGCAAGAGCGCCTGCCAGCGGTAGGAGCCAGCGTATTCCAGCGCCTCCTGCGGGTTCGAGCCCAGCAGGGTGAACCAGAAAAATTCGTCCGGCGCGCTGCGCACGGCCAGGAAGTACCCGAGGTAGGTGGCGCCGATCAGCACCAGCGCCGCCGCCGCCCAGGGCACGGCGCGGCGCCACAGGAACACCGGCGCCAGGAGCAGCGCCGAGACCAGGGTATCGAGCAGGCTGCGCCCGCCGGGCCACATCCACAGCACCGGGCTGCACAGGAACCACCAGGCCAGCGCCAGCTGCCACAGCGGCGCGGCCCCATCGCGGGAGCGGAGAGAGGGAAACGACATCACAGACTTTCGCAAGAGCGGCGATTGTGCCGCCCGGCGCTCATGTCTGCAGCCGCAGCAGTTCGGCGCCCTCGGGCACCTGCTCGCCCGGGGCGTACAGCAGCTCGGCAACGACCCCGGCCTGCGGCGCGCAGATGCTGTGCTCCATCTTCATGGCCTCCATCACCGCCAGCACCTGGCCCGGGCGCACGGCCTGGCCCGGCTGCACAGCAAAAGACAGCAGCTTGCCGGGCATGGGCGCGGTCAGGCGCCCGCCCTCGGTGGCGGCCTCGCCGGCGTGCGCCAGCGGGTCGCGCACGGTGATGCAGGTGGCGCCCTGGGGCGTGAAGACGTGGCGGCGCTCACCCTCGGCGTACACCTGCACCGTGCAGCGCTGGCCGGCAAACGTCAGCTGCAGGCCCGCCGCCTGCGGCGCAAAGGCCAGCGGCCCGGCCGCCAGCGGCGCGCCATCGGCCCCGGCCACGCTCAGGTGCAGCGCGCCGCCGCGCCCGTAGCGCAGCAGCGCCACCAGGGCCTGGCCGTCCCAGTCGAGGGCCAGGCGCCGCTGCATCAGGCCGTGCGACTGCCAGCCGTCGCGCTGGCTGAAGGGGTCGGCGCCGGCCTGCGCCTGCTCGTCGTGCAGCTGCTGCGCGATCGCCGCTGCGGCCGCCAGCGCCAGGCCGACGCGCTCCTGACCAAAGAGCTGCGCCGCCTCGCGCTCGATCAGCGCGGTATCGAGTTGCGCCTGGGCAAAGGACGGGCTTTGCACCACCTGGCGCAGGAACTGCACGTTGGTGGCCAGGCCGACGATGTGCGTCTGCGCCAGCGCCGCATCGAGCCGCGCCAGCGCCTCGGCGCGCGTGGCGCCGTGCACGATGAGCTTGGCGATCATGCTGTCGTAGAAGGGGCTGATGGCGTCGCCCTCGCACACGCCGTCGTCCACGCGCACCGCGCCCCGGGCAAAACTGCTGCACACCGGCTTGCGGTACACCGCCAGGGTGCCGGTGGCGGGCAGGAACTGGTTCTCGGGGTTCTCGGCGCAGATGCGCGCCTCGATGGCGTGGCCGCTGCAGCGCACATCCGCCTGCGCCAGCGGCAGCGGCTCGCCCGAGGCCACGCGCAGCTGCCACTCCACCAGGTCCTGGCCCGTGATCGCCTCCGTCACCGGGTGCTCGACCTGCAGCCGGGTGTTCATCTCCATGAAGTAGAACTTCATCTGCTCGGGCGCCTCGTAGCCGCCCGGCTGCTCGACGATGAATTCCACCGTGCCCGCGCCGACGTAGCCCACGGCCTGGGCCGCCGCCACTGCCGCCTGGCCCATTCTCCGGCGCAGGGCCTCGGTCATGCCGGGGGCGGGGGCCTCTTCCAGCACCTTCTGGTGGCGCCGCTGCACCGAGCAGTCGCGCTCGAACAGGTAGATGCAATTGCCGTGCGTATCGCCGAACACCTGGATCTCGATGTGGCGCGGGCGCTGCACGTATTTTTCCACCAGCACGGCGTCGTTGCCAAAGCTGTTGCTGGCCTCGCGCTGGCAGCTGGCGAGGGCGGCGGCAAAGTCTTCGCTCTTCTCCACCCGGCGCATCCCCTTGCCGCCGCCGCCGGCGCTGGCCTTGATGAGCACGGGGTAGCCGATGGCGTCGGCCTCGCGTTGCAACAACTGCGGGTCTTGCTCCACGCCCTGGTAGCCGGGCACCAGCGGCACGCCGGCCTGGGCCATCAGGCGCTTGGATTCGGCCTTCAGGCCCATGGCGGAAATAGCCGATGCGGGCGGGCCGATGAACACCAGCCCGGCAGCGGCGCAAGCCTGGGCGAAGTCCTCGTTCTCGCTCAAGAAGCCGTAGCCGGGGTGGATGGCCTGGGCACCCGTCTGCCTGGCCGCTTCGATGATGCGCTCCCAGCGCAGATAGCTGTCCTTGGGCGCGCTGCCACCGATGTGCACGGCCTCGTCGCAGACGGCCACATGCGGGGCCTGGGCATCGGCGTCGGAATAGACGGCAACGGTCTTCACACCCAGGCGGCGCGCCGTGGCCGCCACGCGGCAAGCAATCTCACCACGATTGGCAATCAGGATTTTTTGAAACATTCAAACCACCTTGGCAGAAGCAGAAAACACAGAAGCCACGCGCCGCAGCACGGCACGCAGGAATTTGAACAGCACCACCAGCAGCAGCACCGACACCGCCACCATCACCACCAACGCGATGCCAAAGGCCACCGGGTGCTGCGTGGCCAGCCACACCACGGCCACCACCAGGCCATCCTCAAAGAACGACAGCCCCCAGTTGGAAAAGG
>JAJTBK010000125.1 GCA_021286965.1 Comamonadaceae bacterium
CAAGGCCATGGCACTCGAAGGCCATGGTGTCGCCTTCCTGCCCTTTAGCGCCGTGCGCAAGGAGCTCGCTGCCGGCCTGCTGGTGAGCGCAGCGCCGCCCGAGCTGCAGAGCCTGCGCATCATCATGGACGTGCGTGCGTACCGCGAAAAACCGGTGGGCAAAGAGCAACCACAAGGTGCCGCCCAGGCGCTGTGGACACATTTGGAAACCCATGGCGCACCATGCCTAGGGTAAATACCAATATAAACATCTTGCATAATCACGCCCCTTGATTGGCATTGGCTTTTGCCTGGCGGCGCCCGTACAGTGCGCTGCTTTGCTATGTGGTGGGGTCGTTGGGATGGAGCCTGTCGCTGTGCGGTGCTCGTTCGTGTGCAGCGTCCAAAAGGGGCTGTACTTTCCTTGACCAAGACCTCATTACGGAGTCTTTGCATGAAAAAGTTGCAAGCCGGCCTGGTGCTGGCATGTGCCCTCACGGGTGGTGTGGCGATGGCCAATGGCGTGCTTGAGCGTGTGGCTGCCGGTGGCAAGCTGACGCTGGCGTACCGCGAGGCGTCGGTGCCGTTTTCCTATGTCGAAGGTGGCAAACCCATCGGCTATGCCATGGATCTGTGCCAGGGCATCGTCGAAGCGGTGCGCAAGAAAACCGGCGTCAAGGACATCCCGCTGGCCTACCTGGCCGTCACGTCCGAGAACCGCGTGGACGCCATCGCCCAGGGCCGTGCCGACCTCGAATGCGGCTCTACCACCAACAACGCCGAGCGCCGCCAGAAAGTAGCGTTCACCATTCCGCACTTCATCACCGGCTCGCGCCTGCTGGTGCGCGCCAACAGCCCGGTGACGAAGATGGAAGACCTGGCCGGCAAGAAGCTGGTGTCCACCACCGGCTCGGCGCCGCTCAAGGCGGCGCGCGATGCCAACGCTGAGCGCCTGATGGGCATCACCATCATCGAGGCTCCGGACCATGCCCGCGCCCTGGAGATGGTGGAAAAAGGCGAGGCCGATGCCTTTGCCATGGACGAGGTGCTGCTCTACAGCCTGGCTGCTGGCCGGCCTGACCCGAAGGCACTGAAAGTGGTGGGGCGCTCGCTCTCGATCGAGGCGCTGGCCATCATGCTGCCCAAGAACGATGCCGCCTTCAAAAAAGTGGTGGACGATGAAATGCGCCGCCTGATCTCCAGCCGCGAGATCAACACCCTGTACGACCGCTGGTTCCAGCAGCCCATCCCGCCGCATAAGCGCGCGCTCAACCTGCCGCCGAGCCATTTGCTGCGCGACTTCTGGAAACACCCTACCGACCAGCTGCCGTTTTAAGGCTATACCCGCAGCCATGGCTGTACGCACTGCTGGCGCCCAATCCGGGCGCGGGCGGTCTTGATTCCTGTTCCGCTTCACCTACAAGGAGATACGCATGAAGAAGCAACTGCTGGCCCTGGCCATTACCGCATTGGCCGCCACCGGCGCCCTGGCGCAGGCCAACGATACCCTGGCCAAGATCAAATCCACCGGCGTCGTGACGCTGGGTGTGCGTGAATCGTCCGGCCTGGGCTATACCCTGGGCAATGGCAAGTACGTCGGTTTTCACACCGAAATGGCCGAGCGCATCGCCGGCGACCTGCAAAAGCAGCTTGGCCTGGCCAAGCTCGACATCAAGTACCAGCCGGTGACGTCGCAAAACCGCATCCCGCTGGTGACCAACGGCACGGTCGATCTGGAGTGCGGCTCGACCACCAACAACCTGGCGCGCCAGAAGGAAGTGGCCTTCGCCTACACCACCTACGTGGAAGAAGTGCGCATCGCCGTCAACGCCAAGTCGGGCATCACCGGCATCAAGGATCTGAACGGCAAGACCATCGTCACCACCACTGGCACCACGTCGGTGCAGACGCTGCGCAAGAACAAGCGCGCCGACGGCCTGACGTTCAAGGAAGTGATGGGCAAGGACCACGCCGACAGCTTCCTGATGCTCGAAACCGGCCGCGCCGACGCCTTCATCATGGACGGCTCCATCCTGGCTGCCAACATCTCCAAGTCCAAGGCCCCGAGCGACTTCAAGATCGTCGGCGAAGTGCTGTCGGTCGAGCCCATCGCCTGCATGTTGCGCAAGGACGACCCGGCCTTCAAGAAGGCGGTGGACGATTCCATCGTGCGCCAGATCAAGGATGGCTCGCTGGCCAAGCTCTATGACCGCTGGTTCATGGAGCCCATCCCGCCGGCCAACGTCAAGGTCGGCCTGCCGCTGTCGGCGGCCACCAAAGAGGCCTGGGAACACCCCAACGACAAGCCCATGGAGTCTTACGAAGTCAAGTAAGGCACGGGGACAAGGCTCGGCCCCTTCCGCCAGGAATGCCGGAAGGGGCTTTTTTGTTGCGCGGCGCGGCTGCGCGGCGTGGTTTTTCAGAAAGAAAGAGGTGTTCCTATGAGTTGGGATTGGCAGGTGTTCTGCCAGGACACCATTACCCAGGAAGTCGGTACGAGCTGCTTTGGCAAGGGCGGCGACATCACTTACCTGGACTGGCTGCTGTCGGCCTGGGGCTGGACGGTTTCGGTTTCGCTGCTGGCGCTGGTGCTGGCCTTGCTGCTGGGCGCTGCCATCGGTACGCTGCGCACCCTGCCGAACAACCCGTGGGCGGTGCGCCTGGGCAATGCCTGGGTGGAGTATTTCCGCAACATACCGTTGCTGGTGCATATTTTTCTCTGGTACCACGTCATCCCGAGCATGGTGCCGGCCATGAAGTCGCTGCCGGGCTTTGTGCTGGTGGTGTGCGCGCTGGGTTTTTTCACCTCGGCGCGCATTGCCGAGCAGGTGCGCTCGGGCATCCAGGCGCTGCCGCGTGGCCAGCGCTACGCAGGCATGGCGATGGGCTTTACGACGTTGCAAACCTACCGCTATGTGCTCTTGCCGATGGCGTTTCGCATCATCATCCCGCCGCTGACCAGCGAGACCATGAACATCTTCAAGAACTCGTCGGTCGCCTTTGCCGTCTCGGTGGCCGAGCTGACCATGTTCGCCATGCAGGCGCAGGAAGAAACCGCGCGCGGCGTCGAGGTCTACCTGGCCGTCACGGCGCTGTACGTCGTCTCCGCCTTTGCCATCAACCGCATCATGGCCTGGGTGGAAAAAGCAGTGCGCGTTCCGGGCCTGATCGCCGCCGGCGGGGGAGGGCACTGACATGAACCTGAACCTCGATTGGTCGTTTTTTTCCTGGGACCTGTACTCCCAGTTCGTGCTCAAGGGCCTGTACTTCAGCCTGTTCCTCACCGTGGTCGCCACGGCTGGCGGCATTGCCCTGGGCACGCTCCTGGCGCTCATGCGCCTGTCGGGCAAGAAGTGGCTCGATCTGCCGGCCACCATCTACGTCAACGGGATGCGCTCCATCCCGCTGGTGATGGTGATCCTGTGGTTCTTCCTGCTCATGCCGGCATCGTTCTACGCCCTGTTCGGCGAGTTTGGCAGCGAGCACCGCGCCGAGATGTCGGCCATCATCACCTTCATCGCCTTCGAGGCGGCGTACTTCAGCGAAATCATGCGCGCCGGCATCCAGTCCATCCCGCGCGGCCAGGTGTTTGCCGGCCAGGCGCTGGGCATGAGCTATGGCCAGAACATGCAGCTCGTGATCTTGCCGCAGGCGTTTCGCAACATGCTGCCGGTGCTGCTGACGCAGACCATCATCCTGTTCCAGGACACCTCGCTGGTGTACGCCATTGGCGCCTACGACATGCTCAAGGGCTTTGAAATCGCGGGCAAAAACTACGGCCGCCCGATCGAGTCCTACCTCGCGGCCGCCGTGACCTACTTCATCCTTTGCTATGCGCTGTCGTGGAGCGTCAAGCGCCTGCACCAGAAAATCGCCATCATCCGCTGAAGCGCAGCCCCAAGGAAATTCCATGATCGAACTCAAAAACGTCTCCAAGTGGTACGGCAGCTTCCAGGTGCTCAACGGCTGCTCGACCAACATCCAAAAAGGTGAGGTGGTGGTGGTCTGCGGCCCCTCGGGCTCGGGCAAGTCCACGCTCATCAAGACCATCAACGCGCTCGAACCCATCCAGCAGGGCGAGATCTGGGTCGATGGCACCGCCATCCACGACCCCGCCACCAATCTGCCCAAGCTGCGTTCGCGCGTCGGCATGGTGTTCCAGCACTTCGAGCTGTTCCCGCACCTGTCGGTGACGGAAAACCTCACCATTGCGCAGATCAAGGTGCTCGGGCGCAACCCCCAGGACGCCAAAGTGCGCGGCCTGAAGATGCTCGACCGCGTCGGCCTGTCGGCGCACAAGGACAAGTTCCCCGGCCAGCTCTCGGGCGGCCAGCAGCAGCGCGTGGCGATCGCGCGCGCCCTGTCCATGGACCCCATCGTCATGCTGTTCGACGAGCCCACCAGCGCGCTCGACCCCGAGATGG
>JAJTBK010000141.1 GCA_021286965.1 Comamonadaceae bacterium
CTGGCTGCTGGCGCGCGCGAGCGCACGGATGAAGCCGCCCGCCGCCGCCACGCCGGCCGTGGCGCCGCAGAACATCAAAAAGGTGATCGCCAGCATCTGCGTGGCGTTGGACAGGCTGCTCTCACCCGCATAGGCCTGCCAGTTGGTGTTGGAGATGAACGAGGCCGCCGTGTTGAAGGCCAGGTCGGGCGTCTGCGCCGGGTTGCCCAGATCGTTCAGCGGCAACCAGCCCTGCAGGCGCAGCACCAGGTAGCCCAGGGCCATCATGGCGGCGTTGGACAAGAGCAGCGCCAGGCCGTAGCGCGCCCAGCCCATGCGCTCGGCCGGATCGACGCCCAGGGCGCGGTAGCTCAGGCGCTCCAGGGCCCAGTGGTGCCCGTCTTGAAAGGCCTTGGCCAGCCAGTGGCCCATGGGCCAGGCCAGCGCGCCCATGGCGAGCAGCACCAGCGCAAAGCCGGTGGTGTTGATTTCCATCATTTCCCCCTTACAGCCGGCGCAGCGCCAGAACGGCCCAGGCGGTGGCGGCAAAAAACGCGGCCGACAGGCCGATGTAGATCAGGTCTTGCATGTGCAGCCTCCAGCCGTCAAAACTGCCCGGACCGCAGCAAGGCGTAGCCGAGATAGACGAACAGGGCGCAGGCGCCGCCAGCGGCCAGCCAATGCAGCAGGGCGAGGCCGGTCATGGGCGCTCCTTGGGAGCCGAAAAAAGGGGGGCGCGTAGGCGCATGGCATTCCTCCGTTGTGCGATGAAGGAATGCTAGGTTTGGCGGTATCAGGCCGGGGTCAAGATTGGACCGGCGGGTATCAAGAAAGCATCAAGATACAGGCGCCATGGCCGGCAACTGCAGCCCCCAGCGCGCCATGGCGGCATCGTCCGTCACGCGCGCATCGACCCAGCGCGCGCCCTCGGGGGTTTGCTCCTTCTTCCAGAATGGGGCCTGGGTTTTGAGGTAATCCATCAAAAATTCGCACGCCTGAAAGCTCTCGCCCCGGTGCGCGCTGCTCACGGCCACGAGCACGATCTGGTCGAGCGGCGCGAGCAGGCCGACGCGGTGGATGACGCGGGCGCCATACAGATCGAAGCGCGCGAAGGCGGCGTCGATCATGGCTGCTATGGATTTTTCCGTCATGCCGGGGTAGTGCTCGAGCTCCATGGTGCGGATGCTGTCGCCCTCGTTGCGATCGCGCACCGTGCCGACGAAGCAGCACACCGCGCCCACGCGCGCGTCCTGGGCGCGCAGCTGCGCCAGCTCGGTGGAAACGTCGAAGTCCTGGGTCTGGATGCAAACGCTGGATACGGGGGCGGCAGTCATGGCAAGGGCGGCAAAATGAAACGGCAGGAGGCTATTGTCGCCACCCCCATGCCGGCCTGGGCCACAGGGTTTTGAAAAAAGCTGCAGCAAACTGGTATGGTATTTTTCGCCTCCGCTGCTGCTGTCGCAGCCGCCGTGATAGCGGCATAGTCCCTGGCATCTTCCCTGGCCCGCTGATCTCGCCTTGCCCCCCGCGCCGGACAATGCCCCCATGACGACCTGCACGCTTTCCCCCGCCCCACTGGCCACGCCACCCCTGCCGGCGCCCGAGCCCGAGCCCGCGCCACCAGCCCCCACCTACGCCCCGCTGCGCGACATGCCGCGTCCGGGCTACAAGGCGATGTGGGTCGGCATCTGCCTCG
>JAJTBK010000147.1 GCA_021286965.1 Comamonadaceae bacterium
GGGGCCAGACAGCGCCGCCGCCCAGCACCTCATGACCAGCGCCCTGGGCGCCGCCTTGCTGCTCACCGCTGCCGCCACGTTCTACAAAGTGCTGGTGTTCTCGCCCCAGCGCCAGGCGCAAGCTGCAGCCGCCCGCGCTGCCCACGCCGCACAGGCCGATCGCCCGCGCCACTGGAGCCTGCCGGTGCTGCTGGGCGCCGTCATTGGCCTGCTGGTCACCTTCACTTCGGTGGGCGCGGGCGCGATTGGCGTCACCGTGCTGCTGCTGGTGTTTCCCCATCTGTCCCTGCCGCGCATCGTGGCTGCCGACATTGCCTACGCCGTGCCGCTCACCCTGGTGGCCGGCCTGGGCCACGCCTCGCTGGGCTCGGTCGATTGGCCGCTGCTGGCGCAGCTGCTCGCTGGCTCGCTGCCGGGCATCTGGCTGGGCTCACGCCTGGTCAGCCGCACGCCCGAGCGGCTGATTCGCTCCATTCTTTCCGTGCTGCTCGCCTGGGCGGGCGCAAAACTTGTTCTCGTTTGATACCCCACCATGTACCAATACACCGACTTCGACAAGCAATTCGTCACCTTGCGCGCCCAGCAGTTTCGTGACCAATTGGAACGCTGGCAGCGCGGCGAGCTCACCGACGAGCAAATGCTGCCCCTGCGCCTGCAAAACGGCTGGTACATCCAGCGTTACGCGCCCATGGCCCGCATCGCCGTGCCCTATGGCGAGATCAGCAGCTTGCAGCTGCGCACCCTGGGCCGCATCGCCCGCGAATACGACCAGCCCACGCCCGAGCTGCTGGCCCACGCCCAGGCCACGCAGGATGCGCTGGAAGCCAGCCAGCCCGGCGCCACGCTGCTGGCCGCGCCGCTGAAGTACGGCTACGGCCACTTCAGCACGCGCACCAACTGCCAGTTCAACTGGATTCCCATCACCAAGGCGGCCGACGTGATGGACCTGCTGGCCAGCGTGCACATGCACGGCATCCAGACCAGCGGCAACGACATCCGCAACATCACCTGCGACGCGCTCGAAGGCATTGCCGAAGATGGCATCGTTGATTGCCGCCCGTTTGCCGAAATCACGCGCCAGTGGAGCTCGCTGCACCCCGAGTTTTCCTACCTGCCGCGCAAGTTCAAGATTGCCTTCAACGGCGCCCGCGAAGACCGCGCCGCCATCGGCTGGTACGACATCGGCCTGCAGGCTTTGAAGAACGACGCGGGCGAGGTCGGCTTCACCGTCAAGGTCGGCGGCGGCATGGGGCGCACGCCGATCGTCGGCTCCGTGGTGCGCGAATTTTTGCCCTGGGCCGAGCTGCTGAACTACATCGAGGCCGTCGTGCGCGTCTACAACGGCTACGGCCGCCGCGACAACAAGTGGAAGGCGCGCATCAAGATTTTGGTGAAAAGCGAAGGCCAGGCGTTCATCACTGCGGTGGAGAAGGAATACCGCGCCATTGTCGATCTGGACGGCGCGCCGCACACCATCACCCAGGCCGAGCTCGACCGCGTCACCCGCCACTTCGTCGTGCCCGAGCTCAAACCCGCGAATCTGCCCAGCAAGGTCGATCCCCAGGGCCAGCTCTACCAGCGCTGGCTGGCGCAGAACGTGCGCGGCCACCGCCTGCCGGGCATGAAGACGGTGACGCTGTCCTTCAAGCGCGTGGGCTTTGCCCCGGGCGACGCCGACGCCAACACGCTGGACGCCCTGGCGCAACTGGCCGAGCAGTTCTCTGCCGCCGAAGCGCGCCTGACGCATGAGCAGAACCTGCTGCTGCCCTGGGTGTTCGAGAGCGACCTGCCCGCGCTGTACGAGGCCGCGCGCAAGCTGGGCCTGGCGCAACCCAACATTGGCCTCTTGACCGACATGATTGCCTGCCCGGGTGGCGACTTCTGCTCGCTGGCCAATGCGCGCTCGCTGCACATTGCCGCCGCCGTGACCGAGCGCTACCAGGATCTCGATGAGCTGTTCGACATCGGCCCCATCGACCTGCACATGAGCGGCTGCATCAGCTCCTGCGGCCACCACCACAGCGGCCACATCGGCATCCTGGGCGTGGATAAGGACGGCAAGGAGTGGTACCAGGTCACCCTGGGCGGCGCGGACGGCACGGCCTTGTCCGGCCCCGCCATTGGCGGCAAGGTCGTCGGCCC
>JAJTBK010000167.1 GCA_021286965.1 Comamonadaceae bacterium
GCACGGTCGTGCTTTTTTCTTGTGGGAATTATGCCCTGTCAGCCCTTGAGTGCGCCCAGCACTTCGTCCAGCATGTTCTTGGCGTCACCGAACAGCATGCGGTTGTTTTCCTTGTAGAAGAGCGGGTTGTCCACGCCGGCGTAACCCGATGCCATGGAGCGCTTCATAACGATTGAGGTCTTGGCTTTCCACACCTCAAGCACGGGCATGCCTGCGATGGGGCTGGTCGGGTCGTCCTGCGCAGCCGGGTTGACGATGTCATTGGCGCCAATGACGATGGCCACATCGGTGTCCGGGAAGTCCTCGTTGATTTCGTCCATCTCCATCACGATGTCGTAGGGAACCTTGGCCTCGGCCAGCAGCACGTTCATGTGACCGGGCATGCGGCCCGCCACGGGGTGGATGGCAAAACGCACCTGCACGCCCTTGTCGCGCAGGGTCTTGGTGATGTCGTTGACGGTGTGCTGCGCCTGGGCCACGGCCATACCGTAGCCGGGCACGATGATGACGCTCTTGGCCTCGCGCAGCATCTCTGCCGTCTCGGCGGAGCTCACAGGGACCACCTCGCCCTGGGGCGCGGCCGCATCACCCGTCTTGGCCGGGGCTCCACCGCCGGAACCAAAACCACCCGCGATCACGCTGATGAAGTTGCGGTTCATCGCGTTGCACATGATGTAGGACAGGATGGCGCCCGAGGAGCCGACCAGCGCGCCGGTCACGATCAGCAGGTCGTTGCTCAACATGAAGCCCGTGGCCGCCGCGGCCCAGCCGGAGTAGCTGTTGAGCATGGATACCACCACCGGCATGTCTGCGCCACCGATGGCCATGACCATGTGGATGCCGAAGAGCAGCGCGATCACGGTCATCACCACCAGGGGCAACATGCCCGACTGCACATCGTGCGCGGCCAGGAACTCCTTGCCGAACCAGATCACCACCAGCAGCGCGACCAGGTTGAGCCAGTGGCGCCCAGGCAGCAGCAGGGGCTTGCCGCCGATCTTGCCGTTGAGCTTGCCGAACGCAATCAGAGAGCCCGAGAACGTGACAGCGCCGATCAGGATGCCGACGTAGATCTCCACCTCATGGATGGCCTTTTCCGCACCTTGCAGTTGGATCGAGGTATCGACATAGCTGGCAAAGCCCACAAGACAGGCCGCCAGACCGACCAGGCTGTGCATGAGCGCGACCAGTTCGGGCATCTGGGTCATTTTCACGACCTTGGCGGCATACAGGCCGATGCTGCCGCCAACGACCAGGGCACCGACGATCCACACGATGCCCGAGGGGCTGACGCGCGGGCCGAACACCGTGGCCAGCACAGCCAGGGCCATGCCGATCATGCCGAACAGATTGCCGCGGCGGGATGTTTCGGGGTTGGACAAGCCTCCGAGGCTGAGGATGAAGAGGATGGCAGCGCCGAGGTAGGCGACAGTGGCGAGACTTTGGGACATGGGTTTGTTTCCTTGCTGTGGGTCTCGTTCTTATTTGCGGAACATGGCGAGCATGCGGCGCGTCACGGCAAAGCCGCCGAACATGTTGATGGCCGTGAGCACGATGGCGGCAAAGGCCAGCCAGAGGATCAGCCCGTCAGGCCTCCCGTTCACCCCGGCTTCGGGCGGGGCAATCTGCACCAGGGCCCCGATGGCAATGATGCTGGAGATAGCGTTGGTCACGCTCATCAACG
>JAJTBK010000193.1 GCA_021286965.1 Comamonadaceae bacterium
GCCGACCTCGAAGCCCTGGGCCTGCTGGTCGAGACGAAAAAGCACAAGCTGATGGTGCCGATCTGCACCCGCACCGGCCAGGTGATCGAGCCGATGCTGACCGACCAGTGGTTCGTGGCCATGAACAAGGTGGGCAGCGGCGACGCCACAGGCAAATCCATCGCACAAAAAGCCATCGACGCCGTGGCCAGCGGCCAGGTGTCCTTCGTGCCCGAGAACTGGGTCAACACCTACAACCAGTGGATGAACAACATCCAGGACTGGTGCATCTCGCGCCAGCTCTGGTGGGGCCACCAGATCCCGGCCTGGTACGACGAGGACGGCAAGGTCTACGTCGCCAAGAGCGAGGCCGAGGCGCAGGCACAGGCCCCAGGCAAAACGCTCAAGCGCGATGAGGACGTGCTCGACACCTGGTACTCCAGCGCCCTCGTGCCCTTCTCCACCATGGGCTGGCCGAATCAGAGCGAATCGGCCACCGACGACTACAACCTCTACCTGCCTTCCTCCGTGCTGGTCACGGGCTACGACATCATCTTCTTCTGGGTCGCCCGGATGATCATGATGACCACGCACTTCACCGGCCGCGTGCCATTCAAGCATGTCTACATCCACGGCCTGGTGCTCGACGCGCAGGGCAAGAAGATGAGCAAGAGCGAGGGCAACGTGCTCGACCCGGTGGACCTGATCGACGGCATTTCCCTCGCCCCTCTGCTGGACAAACGCACCCAGGGCCTGCGCCGCCCCGAGACCGCGCCCAAGGTGCGCAAGGCGACGGAAAAGGAATTCCCCGACGGCATCCCCGCCTACGGCGCCGACGCACTGCGCTTTACCTTCGCCGCGCTCGCCAGCCTGGGGCGCTCCATCAACTTCGACAGCAAGCGCTGCGAGGGCTACCGCAACTTCTGCAACAAGCTCTGGAACGCCAGCCGCTTCGTGCTGATGAACTGCGAGGGTTTTGACTGCGGCCTGGACACCACCCAGGGCTGCAGCGGCGACTACCTCAGTTTTAGCCAGAGCGACCGCTGGATCGTCTCGCGCCTGCAAAAAATCGAAGCCCAGGTGGCCCAGGGCTTTGCCGACTACCGCCTGGACAACGTCGCCAACACGCTCTACGACTTCGTCTGGAACGAGTTTTGCGATTGGTACCTGGAAATCGCCAAGGTGCAGATCCAGACCGGCAGCGCCGCGCAGCAACGCGCCACGCGCCGCACGCTGATCCGCGTCTTGGAGGCCATCTTGCGCCTGGCCCACCCCATCATTCCGTTCGTGACGGAAGCCCTGTGGCAAGTTGTGGCCCCCGTGGCCGGTCTGCCCGGTGCGTCGATTGCCGTGGCCGCCTACCCGCAGTCGCAACCCGCCAAGATCGACGAGGCCGCCGAGGGCTACGTGCAGCGGCTCAAGCACATGGTGGACGCCTGCCGCCAACTGCGCGGCGAAATGGGCGTCTCGCCCGCGCAGCGCCTGCCGCTGCTGGCCGTGGCCGACAACGCCGAAGAAGCCGCTTTCCTGCGCGCCAACGCCGCCGTGCTGCAAAACCTGGCCAAGCTCAGTGAGGTGAAGGTGTTTGCCGACGCCACCGCCTGGGCTAAAGAAGCGCAGAACGCCCCCGTCAGCGTCATCGGCGCGGCGCGCCTGGCGCTGTTCGTCGAGATCGACGTGGCGGCAGAAAAAGCCCGTTTAGCAAAGGAAGCGGCACGCCTGTCGGGCGAAATCGCCAAGGCCAACGCCAAGCTCTCCAACGAAGCCTTCTGCGCCAAAGCCCCCGCCGCCGTGCTGGAGCAAGAGAAAAAGCGCGTGGCCGACTTTGGCGCCACGCTCGCGCGCATCCAGGAGCAACTCAACCGTTTGGGCTAACCCATGACCAGCACCCGTATCCGCAAAGCCGTCTTCCCCGTCGCCGGTTTGGGCACACGCTTCTTGCCCGCCACCAAGGCATCGCCCAAGGAAATGCTGCCCGTGGTCGATAAGCCCCTGATCCAGTACGCCGTGGAAGAAGCCTACGAGGCCGGCATCCGCGACATGGTGTTCGTCACCGGCCGCAGCAAGCGCGCCATCGAAGACCATTTCGACACCGCCTACGAGCTGGAAAACGAGCTGGAGCAGGCCGGCAAGAAGGACATGCTGGCGCTGGTGCGCTCCATCGCCCCGGCCGACATGAACTGCCTGTTCGTGCGCCAGCCGCGCAGCCTGGGCCTGGGCCACGCCGTGCTCTGCGCCGAGCCGCTGGTGGGCAACGAACCCTTTGCCGTGCTGCTGGCCGATGATTTGATGGTGGGTGAGGGCAAAGGCCCCGGCGTCATGGCGCAGATGACCGCTGCGTTTGAAAAACAAGGCCGCTCCCTGCTGGCGGTGCAGGAGGTGCCGCAGGAGCACACCAAGCGCTACGGCATCGTCCAGGGCGAGGCCGCAGGCGGCCCGCTGATCCGCGTCGATCAAATCGTGGAAAAGCCCGCGCCCGAAGTGGCGCCCTCGCGCATGGGCGTGGCCGGGCGCTATGTGCTCACACCGCGCATTTTTGAAGAAATCCGCAACCAGCCGCGTGGCGTGGGCGGCGAGATCCAGCTCACCGACGCCATCGCCCGCCTGATGGCGCATGAGGCCGTTTACGC
>JAJTBK010000261.1 GCA_021286965.1 Comamonadaceae bacterium
GTGACGGCCACGCTGCTGACGCTGGTGGTGCTGCCGGCGCTCTACGTCGCCTGGTTCGGCCGCGCTACTTCGGCCACAGCACCCACAGGCGCAGGCCCTGCTTGAGGCGGCCAGCGAGCTCGCCGGCCTCAGGCCCCCAGCCGGCGAAGTAATCGGCGCGCACCGCGCCGACGATGGCGCTGCCGGTGTCCTGCGCCTGCACCAGGCGCGCCAGCTGCACCTGCGGCCCGCTTGATGCCAGCCACACCGGCGTGCCGTAGGGAATGCTGTGGCGATCGACCGCAATCGAGCGCCCGGGGGTCAGCGCCACGCCCTGCGCACCCTTGGGGCCGAAGGCGGCGTCCAGGCCATCGAGCGGCTCTTCACGGAAGAAGACGTAGCGCGGGTTGCTCCACAGCAGCTCGTTCACCCGCTGCGGGTTCGCCGCCAGCCCGGCTTTGATGCCGGGCCAGGAGGCGTCGCGTGTCGCCCCCTGGTCGAGCAGCCAGCGGCCCACGCTCTGGTAGGGGTGGTCGTTGGTGCCGGCAAAGGCCAGGCGCACCAGGCGCTGGCTGCCGTCGGCCTCGGTGATGCGCAGCCGCCCCGAGCCCTGGATGTGCAGCACCAGGGCGTCGATCGGGTCGCGCAGCCAGGCGATGGCGCGCCCGGCCAGCTGCGCCTGGGCCTCGGGCAGGGTGTCGATCTGCTGGCGCGTGTACCAGGGCTTGCGCGCCATGGCGGGCGGGCGGTACAGGGGCACGCCAAAGCCGTTGCCGGGCTGGCGTGCGGCGTCCAGCAGCGGTTCGTAGTAGCTGGTGAGCAGGCCATCGGGGTTGCCGTCGGCGGCCTCGACGCGGTAGGGCTGCAGGCGCGCCTGCAGCCAGGCGCGCTGCTCCTCGTCGCTGGCGATGGACAGGCGGCGCACCTCGGGGCACAGCGGGGCAAAAGCCGGCGCCGGGCGCTCGCAGCCCTTGAGCCAGGCGTTCCAGGCGTCGTGCAGGTCGTCGCTGGCAAAGCCGGGCAACTCGCTCCAGCCCACGGCCACCCAGCGCGCCTTGCCCTGGCCCGGCGCCGGCAGGCCGGCCGCTGGCGGAGCCACCGGCGCCGGCAGGCTGGCAACGGGGGGCGAGGGCGGCGGCGTGGAGCAGGCGGCGAGCAAAGCGCCGAGCAGCGCCGTGCACAGCAGGCGCACAGTGACGGTTTTCATGCCCCGGATTGTGCGCGATGGTGACAGGGCGTTACGCCCCCGGTGCTGGCAATCCCCCGCCCAGCGCCGCAATAATGCGCCGTTCGCCTGTTTCTTTTTCACCCGGAGATTGACCATGCATACCTTGCACCGCTCTACCCTGGCCCTGGCCGGCGCCGCCCTGCTGCTGGCGGGCTGCGCCAACATGACCGATACCCAGCGCCGCACGGCCACCGGCGCCGGTGTCGGCGCCGTCGCCGGCGCCGTGGTCGGTGCCGCCACCGGCGGCAGCGTCGGTACCGGCGCCGTGCTGGGCGCGGGCGTCGGCGCCCTGGGCACCTACATCTGGTCGCAGCACATGGAGCAACAGCGCCGCGACATGGAGCAGGCCACGCGCGGCACCGGCGTCGGCGTGATGCAGACGGCCGACAACCAGCTCAAGCTCGACATCCCGAGCGACATTTCGTTCGACACCGGCCGCGCCGACATCAAATCGAACTTCGCCCCCATCCTGGAGCGCTTTGCCGAGGGCCTGCGCAACAACCCGAACGCCGAGGTGCGCATCGTCGGCCACACCGACAGCACCGGCAGCGACGCCGTGAACAACCCGCTGTCGCTGGCGCGCGCCGAGAGTGCGCGCAACTTCCTGACCCAGCGCGGCATCAGCGGCGCACGCATCTGGGTCGAGGGCCGGGGCTCGCACCAACCCATCGCCAGCAACGACAGCGCCGACGGGCGCGCACGCAACCGGCGCGTGGAAATCTACGTCGGCGAGCGCCCGCGCGGCTGATCGTCCGCGCCCTCGGAGCCGCGCAGCAGGTTGGCCAGCTCCACGGCCGACTTGACCTGCATCTTGTCGAACACGCGCGCACGGTGCACCTCCACCGTGCGCACGCTGATGCCCAGCTGGTCGGCAATGAGCTTGTTCGGCAGCGCGGCCACCACCAGCGCCATGACGTCGCGCTCGCGGTCGGTCAGTTCCTTCAGGCGCAGCTCCAGCTGCGCCTCGGCCTGCTGCGCCACCAGGGCCTGGGACGATAGCGCCAGCGCCTGCTCGATGCGATCGACCAGGGCGTTGTCGGAAAACGGTTTTTCGCAAAAATCAAAGGCGCCGCGTTTGACGGTATCGACCGCCGTGCGCACGTCGGCATGGCCGGTGAGGAAAATCACCGGCAGCGCCGTCAGGCGCTCCTGCGCCAGCAGCTGGTCGAACAGCGTCAGGCCGCTCATGCCGCCCATGCGGATATCGAGCAGCAGGCAGGCGCTGTGCCCCAGCGGCCAGCGCTGCTGCAGGGCGCTGGCAAAGGCTTCGGCACTGGCGAAGGTCTCGCTGTGCAGGCGGCGCGAGCGCAGCAGCCAGGCCAGGGCTTCGCGCACGGCGGCATCGTCATCGACGATGAAAACGGTGGCATTGTTCATGGGCTCTCTCGCGGAGTCTGGGCTTCTTCGTCCGGCAGCGGCACATCGCCGCCGGTGGGTAGGGTAAAGGTAAAGATACTGCCTTGCGGCTGGCGCGCGGCAAAGGCGATGGTGCCACCGTGCTGCTCGACCACGGTGCGGCACAGGTTCAGGCCCAACCCCATGCCCTGGGTGCGGGTGGTGAAGAAGGGCGTGAACAGCTGCGCCGCGACCTCGGGCGCAATGCCCGGGCCGCTGTCGCAGACGGCAAATTCGAGCAGCTCCTGCCGCGCCACGGCGCGCACCTGGATCTGCAGCTGGCGCTGGCCCGGCGGCACGCCCTCCATCGCCTGGATGGCGTTGCGCGCCAGGTTCAGCAGCACCTGCTCGACCATGGTGCGCTGGCACAGCACCGGCGCCAGGCCAGGGGCGACGCTGCTGACCAGCTGCACCTCGCCAGCGCGCGCCTGCAGGTGGATCAGCGGCAGCACCGCACCCAGCAGCTCGGCTGCGCTCACGCGCTCGCGCGCCTGGCCGCGCTGGCGCACCAGGTTGCGCACGCCCAGCACCACGCGCCCGGCGCGGCTGGCCTGGTCGGCAATGCGCTGCATGGCGCCGTGCAGGTCCTGCAGCTGCTGGCGCAGGGCGGCCGGATCGTGCGCCGGGGGCTCGTGCGCCAGCAGGTTGAGCGAGCCGGTGGCGTAGCTGGCGATCACCGCCAGCGGCTGGTTCAGCTCGTGGCTCAGCAGCGAGGCCATCTCGCCCAATGTGGCCAGGTGCGCCTGGGCCTGCATCCGCTCCTGCGCCGCACGCGACTGCTCCTGCATCCGCCGCTGCTCGCTGACGTCGAGGATGGCGCTCATCCAGCCCTGCTGCTGGCCCTGGGCGTTGCGCAGCGGGGTTTCAAAAATCAGCACCTCCAGGCGCCGGCCGTCGCGGTGCTGGTACTGGGCGGAAAAGCCCTCGCGCGCTTCCTGCAGGCTGCGCGCGCGCAGCGGCTCCTGCAGCCGCCGGTAGTAGCGCTGCGCCTGCTCGGCCGGCCAGTAGGGCGCCGGGCCTTCATGGCCCAGCAGCTCGAGCGCGCCGTAGCCGACCATGGCGCAAAACGCCTGGTTGACGTAGGTCGTACGGCCCTGCAAGTCGCGCGCGCGCAGGCCGGCTACGAGCGAATCCTCCATCGCCTGGCGAAAGGCCAACGCCTCGCCCAGGCCCTGCTCGGCACGCAGGCGCCGGCGGTTGTCACGCACCAGCAGCAGCACCACCGCCGACAGTGCCAGCCCCATGGCCGCCACCAGGGCCGTGAGCAGGTTGGGAAAGAGCTGCGGCGCACCCTGCCAGCTGTCCATGCGCAGCACCAGCGAGGCGCCGCTGAGCGTCAGCAGCTGCTGCGTGCTGAACAGGCGCGCGCCACGCTTGGCGGCGCCGACCACCGCCAGGCGCGTGCCGTCGGGGTCGGTGAACGACACCTCCT
>JAJTBK010000515.1 GCA_021286965.1 Comamonadaceae bacterium
TCTTCGTTTTCGTCAGCGCCTTGCAGCACCTCCGATCAGCGAAGCCCTCTACTATAACACAACTTTCGTCGATCTTCACAGCAGAGAGAAATTTCTTTCTTCCCCTCTTCGCCAACCCTCGCAACCCCTGGGGGCGCTCGGTAGCAACGAAGAGGCGTGACTGTAGCACAGGTTTTGCCACCATCCGGGGAAACCCTGAATTTTTATGCGCCGCTGACGGCAGCCTCCAACGCGTCCACAAACAAGGACGCAACGTTGCAGCCGGTTTGCTGCGTGATCTCTTGGAAGCAGGTCGGGCTGGTGACGTTGATTTCCGTCACGCAGCCGCCAATCACGTCCACCCCCGCCAGCAGCAGGCCGCGCTGCTGCAGCACCGGGCCGATGGCGTTGGCAATTTCTTGGTCGCGCGCCGACAGTGGCTGTGCCACGCCCAGGCCCCCGGCAGCCAGGTTGCCGCGCACCTCGTTGCCCTGTGGAATGCGCGCCAGGCAGTAGGGTACGGGCTGCCCACCAATAATGAGCACGCGCTTGTCGCCTTGGGCGATTTCGGGCAAGAACTTTTGCACCATCACGCTTTGCGCGCCGTCCCGGTTCAGGGTTTCAATAATGCTGCCCAAGTTCAGGCCGTCGGCCTTGACGCGGAAGATGCCCATGCCCCCCATGCCATCGAGGGGTTTGAGGATGATGTCCTGGTGCTGGGCGTGAAAAGCGCGGATGTCGGCGCTGCTGCGCGTCACCAGGGTCGGGCCAATGAGCTGCGGGAACTCCATCACCGCCAGTTTTTCCGGGTGGTCGCGCAGCGCCCGGGGGCGGTTGAAGACGCGTGCGCCCTCGCGCTCGGCCTGCTCCAGCAGGTGGGTGGCGTAGAAATACTCGCTATCAAATGGCGGATCCTTGCGCATGAGCACGACATCAAAGTCGGCCAGCGCCGCCTGGCGCTCGGGCTGGGCGCTGAACCAGTTGTCGGCCTGCCCGGTCAGCGCAATGTCTTGCACCCGCGCCTGCACCCGGCCGCCCTGCCGCCAGCTCAGGCCCTGCGGCGTACACACGGCCAATGCGTGGCCGCGCTGCTGCGCCTCGCGCATCATGGCAAAGGTAGTGTCCTTGGCGATCTTGAAGGAGGCCAGAGGGTCAGCAACGAAGAGCAGTTTCATGATCAAGAAGAAGAACGGTCGCGCCCGTACTGTTGCACAAACAGGGCCATGCTGCCGGCAGCCACGCCCCAGAAGGCCGAGCCCACGCCGGCAATCACCACCCCGCTCAAGGTCACCAAAAAGGTGATCAGCGCCGCCTCACGGTGGCCCTCGTGCGCCAATGCCGTCGCCAGGCCGTTGGCAATCGCGCCCAATAGCGCCAGCCCGGCAATCGCCACCACCAGCTCACGCGGGAAGGCCGTGAGCAACCCGGTAATCAAAGCGCCGAACAGGCCGATGACGATATAAATCAGCCCACATGCAGCCGCCGCCGTATAGCGCTTGCTGCGATCCTCGTGCGCCTCGGGGCCCATGCAGATGGCGGCGGTAATGGCACTGAAGTTGAGCGCAAAGGCGCCAAAAGGCGCCAGCAGCAGCGTCGCCAATCCCGTCATGGTGAGCAGGCGCGAGACGGGCAACGGGTAGCCGGTGGCGCGCATCACCGCCACACCCGGCAGGTTTTGCGACGCCATGGTGACGACGAACAACGGCAGCGCCAGGCTGACGAAGGCCGACGCACTCCACTGCGGCGCCGTGAACACCGGCCGCGCCCATTCCAGCCGCAGCGCCCCGCTTTGCAGCTGCCCGTTGGCCAGCACATAGGCCACGCCCACGGCCAAGGTCACGACGACGGCGTAGCGCGGCCAACGCCGGCGTGCCAGCAGGTAGGCCACCAGCATGGCCAATACCAACGGCAGGGCGCTGTGCGCAGCGGCAAAGGCGTCGATACCAAAGCGCGCCAGCACCCCGGCGAGCAGAGCGGCGGCGATTTCCATCGGGATGCGGTTCATGACGCGCTCAAACCAGCCCGTGGCCCCAGCCAGGGTGATGAGCGCGGCGCAGGCCATGAACGCGCCCACCGCCTCACCCATGGAAAAGCCCCCGGCCAGCCCTGCCGTCGCCAGCACGGCCGCGCCCGGCGTGGACCAGGCCACCATGACCGGCTGGCGCAGCCAGAGCGAAGGCAGTAAAGTGCACAGCCCCATGCCCAGGCCCAGCGCCCAAATCCAGGAGGTGAGCTGCGCCGGCGTCGCGCCAAACGCCTGCGCTGCCTGAAAAACGATGGCCACCGAGCTGGTAAAGCCCACCAGCACGGCGACGAAGCCGGCAGTGAATGCCGACAAACTCAGGTCTTTAAAAAAGCGCATCGGATCAGATTTCGATTTTCGAGCCAAGCTCGACCACCGCATTGGTCGGCAGCCCCAGGAATTCAGCCATTGCGCTGGCGTTGAGCTGCAAGCGCGTAAACAGCTGTTCGCGCCAGCGCACCATGCCGCCGCCGGTGCGTGGCACCACAACCTCCCGCGACAGGAAGTAGCTGGTCATCATGGGGTCGAGTGGGCCGACCTCCGGCTGCACGGCTTGGAGCGCCAGCGGCAGGTCGTAATGGTCCTTGAAGCCGTAGTGCACCGTGACCTGCCAGCAATCGTGGCCCAGGGCCTCGAGCGCAATACGCTGCTCCGGGGGCACCCAGGGCACCTCGTGGCTGCGCACGTTGACGAACAAATTGCGCTCGTGCAGCACCTT
>JAJTBK010000273.1 GCA_021286965.1 Comamonadaceae bacterium
GCCAGCCGCCGGCGCTGCCGGCTGCGCCCGTCATGCCGCCCGTGGCGCCGCCGCCGGCGGCCGTGGTGGTGGCGCCACCTGCCGAGCCGGAGGTATTTGTGCACGAACCCGACCTGGAAGAGGCGGCCATCCGCTTTGCCAGCGGCGATCACGAAGGCGCCGAGGCCGGCCTCAAGGACGTGCTGGCGCAGCACGCGCAGGACGATCCGCAGCAGCAGTTCGACATCTGGATGACGCTGTTCGACCTGTACCGCGCCACCGGCCAGCGCGAGCCGTTCGAGGCCCTGTCGCTCGATTTCGCCGCACGTTTCAGCCGTTCGGCGCCGCTGTGGTTCTCGCTGCCTGAACAACTGGGCGCCGCGCCCGCCGCCGAGGCCGCACCCGCCGTCGTGGCGCGCAGCTTCAGCTGGAGTGCGCCGGGCACGCTCACGCTGCAGTCGATCGCCGCCCTGCAGGCCGCCGTGGCGCGCGCCGCACCGCCCTGGACGCTCAACTGGGCACGCCTGATTAGCATCGACGATGCCGCCCTGCCGGCGCTGAGCAAGCTCCTGGGGCAGTGGGCCGACCAGGACGTGCAGCTGCAGTTCAACGGCGTCGAGGCCCTGGCCAGCCTGCTGCAGAGCAAAACCGTGTCCGGCGAGCGCGCCCAGAGCGCCGACTGGTGGCACCTGCGCATGGCGGCGCTGCGCATGATGGGCGGGCTCGACGAATTTGAAATGGTGGCGCTGGACTACTGCGTCACCTACGAAGTCTCGCCGCCCTCCTGGGTGGTGCCGCGCTGCAGCTACGCCGGCGATGATGGCCAGGTCTCGGGCCAGGCCACGCCGGCGCCGGACAGCCAGTTGCTCGAATCGAATTTCGGCCCCGCCTCGCTGTTGCAGGAAGCCGAGGCGCCGCGCCCGCGCCTGTCGGGCGTGATCGAGGGCGACGCCGAGCCGCTGCTGGCGCCGCTGCTGGAGCTGGTCAAGCCGGGGCAGCCGCTGCTGATCGGCTGCGAGCAGCTGATCCGCGTCGATTTTCCTGCCGCTGGCTCGGTGCTCAACTGGGCCGCCGAGCAGCAGGCCGCTGGCCAGGTGGTGCAGTTCATCCACCTGCACCGTTTGGTGGCGGTGCTGTTCAACGTCATCGGCATCAACGAGCACGCCTGGATCGTGCCGCGCAAGAATTAGGCACCGCGCCCCCTTGTGAAAACCGGTAGCCGCCCCCATCTGCGGCGGCTATGGAACAGTTTCACGGCACCACCATCCTCAGCGTCCGCCGCACCCTGGCGGACGGCAGCGTCCAAGTCGCCATTGGTGGCGACGGCCAGGTCACCCTGGGCCACATCGTCGTCAAGGGCAGCGCGCGCAAGGTGCGCAAGCTCTACCACGGCAAGGTGCTGGCCGGTTTTGCCGGCGCCACGGCCGAGGCCTTCACGCTGTTCGAGCGCTTCGAGGCCAAGCTCGAAAAGCACCAGGGCCACCTGACGCGCGCCGCCATCGAACTCACCAAGGATTGGCGCACCGACCGCGTGCTGCGCCGCCTCGAAGCCATGCTGGCGGTGGCCGACCCCACGGCCTCGCTCATCATCACCGGCAACGGCGACGTGCTCGAACCCGAGCAGGGCATCGTCGCCATCGGTTCGGGCGGTGCCTACGCGCACTCGGCGGCCAAGGCGCTGCTGAACAACACCGAGCTGCCGGCGGTGGAGATCGTGAAGAAGTCGCTGGAGATTGCCGGCGAGCTGTGCATCTACACCAACATGCACCACACCATCGAAACGCTGTGAGCGGTTCACTATTATTTTTGTAGCTACTGGCGCTTGCCTGGTAAGCGCTGGAGCCTGAATTGATTCAAATATGTCTTCCATGACCCCGCAGGAAATCGTCTCCGAACTCGACCGCCACATCGTCGGCCAGCAGGCGGCCAAGCGTGCCGTGGCGATTGCGCTGCGCAACCGCTGGCGCCGCCAGCAGGTCGATGCCGGCCTGCGTGCCGAGATCACGCCCAAGAACATCCTCATGATCGGCCCCACCGGCGTCGGCAAGACCGAGATCGCGCGCCGCCTGGCGCGCCTGGCCGATGCGCCCTTCATCAAGGTGGAGGCCACCAAGTTCACCGAGGTCGGCTACGTCGGCAAGGACGTGGACGCCATCATCCGCGACCTGGCCGAGGTGGCGGTCAAGCAGCTGCGCGAGCAGGAGATGAAGAAAAAGCGCGCCCACGCCGAAGATGCGGCCGAGGAGCGCATCCTCGACGTCCTCATCCCGCCCGCGCGCACCGGCGAGGCGGCCACGGACAGCACCGCGCGCCAGGTGTTTCGCAAGAAGCTGCGCCAGGGCGAGCTCGATGACAAAGACATCGAGATCGACCTCGCCGAGGCGCGCCCGCAGGTCGAGATCATGGGCCCGCAGGGCATGGAGGAGATGGCCGAGCAACTGCGCGGCATGTTCAGCCAGATGGGGCAGGACAAGCGCCGCTCGCGCAAGCTCAAGATCGCCGAGGCCCTCAAGCTGCTGACCGACGAGGAGGCGGCCAAGCTGGTGAACGAGGAAGAGATCAAGACCCGCGCCCTCGCCAACATGGAGCAAAACGGCATCGTCTTCATCGACGAGATCGACAAGGTGGCGTCGCGCCAGGAGGCGGGCGGCGCCGAAGTCTCGCGCCAGGGCGTGCAGCGCGACCTGCTGCCGCTGGTCGAGGGCACGACGGTGTCCACCAAGTACGGCATGGTCAAGACCGACCACATCCTGTTCATTGCCTCGGGCGCGTTTCACCTGGCCAAGCCCAGCGACCTGATCCCCGAGCTGCAGGGGCGCTTTCCGATCCGCGTCGAGCTGGGCTCGCTCTCGGTGCAAGACTTTGAGGCCATCCTGACGCAAACCCATGCCAGCCTGGTCAAGCAGTACCAGGCGCTGCTGGCGACCGAGGGCGTGGCGCTGGAATTCACCCCTGAAGGCATCACGCGCCTGGCGCAGATCGCCTTCGACGTCAACGAGCGCACCGAGAACATCGGCGCGCGCCGCCTGGCCACCGTCATGGAGCGCCTGCTCGATGACGTCAGCTTCGGCGCCACCGGGCTGTCGGGACAGACAATTGCCATAGATGCAGACTATGTCAATCAACGCCTGGATACGTTGAGCCAGGCCGCGGATCTGTCGCGCTTCCTCCTCTGAGCCCCGAGAAAACCCGCCCCAGGGTTTGAGGATTCACCTCCATAGCCTTGCCTAAGTGTCTACTGGGCAAGGCTTTTTCTTTTCTGTCCGGGCTCTGGTTTGGGTTCTAAGTTGTTGATTCCATTGCAAATACTTGCGGATGCGTAATCCCCCTTATGACGTTTTCCTGCTACAGTGGGAGGAAGTGCAATGAAGTGGTGAAAAGTGCCGCCACGGCCCCGCAATCGGGCCGCGAGGGGGCCAAACAGGCGGGAAGCAATTGCTGTGTTTCAAGGGGCGTCATCGTTGAGTCTGGATGCGAAGGGGCGGCTGTCCATGCCGACCCGGCACCGTGACGCCCTGACGCAGCAGGCGCAGGGCCA
>JAJTBK010000291.1 GCA_021286965.1 Comamonadaceae bacterium
ATGCGCCCAGCGTCAACGAAACTGCGGCCCCAGAAGGGACAGCGCCGGCCCCAGCTTGCCACCCGCTCTAGTTAGAATGCTTTTTTTCCGTTTTCACCCTCGGACATGACCTCTTCCAGCGTCTCCCTCAAAGGCAGCATCGTCGCCCTCGTCACCCCCATGCACGAAGACGGCAGCGTGGACTACCCCACCTTGCGCAAACTCATTGACTGGCATGTCCAGGAAGGTACGGACTGCATCGGCGTCGTCGGCACCACGGGCGAATCGCCGACGGTGAACGTCGAGGAGCATTGCGAGATCATCCGCGTCGCCGTCGAGCAGGCTGCCGGGCGCGTGCCGATCATGGCCGGTTGCGGCGCCAACTCGACCCGCGAAGCGATTGAGCTGGCGCGCTACGCACAAAAAGTCGGCGCCAGCAGCCAGCTGCAGGTCGTGCCCTACTACAACAAGCCGACGCAAGAGGGCCAGTACCAGCACTTCAAGGCCATCGCCGAGGCTACGGGCGAGCTGCCCATCATCCTGTACAACGTGCCCGGACGCTCGGTGGCCGATATGGCGCACGACACCGTGCTGCGCCTGGCGCAGGTGCCGGGCGTGGTCGGCATCAAGGAGGCCACGGGCAACATCGAACGCGCGCAGTGGCTCATCCGCGACGTGCCCAAGGGCTTTGCCGTTTACTCGGGCGACGACCCGACGGCCGTGGCCCTGATGCTCTGCGGCGGCCACGGCAACATCAGCGTCACCGCCAACGTCGCGCCGCGCCTGATGCACGAGCTGTGCATGGCTGCACTGGCGGGCAACATCGAGCGCGCCATGCAGATCCAGTTTCAGCTGATGCCAGTGCACAAGCAGCTGTTCGTCGAAGCCAACCCCATCCCGGTGAAATGGGCCCTGGCGCGCATGGGCCTGTGCGGCCCCACCATGCGCCTGCCGATGACGCCCCTGTCCAGCGGCAACGAGGCCGTGGTGGAAGGCGCCCTGCGCGCCGCCAGCCTGCTCTAAGTCCCTTTTTCCGACTCCGACAAGGATTTCCGTCGTGAACACAAGCACCCGCATGGGCCTGCTGGGCCTGGCCCTGGCCCTCACCGCCTGCTCCAGCACCTCGCTCGAAGGCGACAAAATCGACTACAAAAGTGCAGCCAAGGGCTCGACCCTGGAAGTGCCACCGGATCTGACCCAGCTCACGCGCGACACGCGCTACCTGCAGCCTGATGGCTCGGCCTCGGCGGCCGCCTTCCAGGCCGGCCAGGCGAGCAAGCCGACCAGCGTCAGCACCGCTCCCACGAGCCTGGGCGACGTGCGCATGGAGCGCGACGGCAACCAGCGCTGGCTGGTCGTCAAGCGCCCGAGCGACGCCCTGTGGGAGCCAGTGCGTGAGTTCTGGGCCGACAACGGCTTCGTCCTGACGAGCGAGAACCAGCAGGTGGGCACCATGGAAACCGATTGGGCCGAAAACCGCGCCAAACTGCCGCAGGACGTGATCCGCCAGACCATCGGCAAGGTGTTCGACTCGCTCTACTCCACCGGCGAACGCGACAAATTCCGCACCCGCCTGGAGCGCAATGCCGATGGCAGCACCGACATCTACATCAGCCACCGGGGCATGGAAGAGGTCTACAGCTCGGCGCACAAGGATTCCACCGTCTGGCAGCCGCGCGCCGTCGATCCCGAGCTTGAAGCCACCTTTTTGCGCCGCCTGATGGTCAAGCTCGGCGTCAGCAAGGAAGAGGCCAAGGCCCTGGCCGCCACGCCCGTGCAGCGCCCCAGCTTGGCGCGTGCCACCAGCGCCGATGGCGCCCCGGCGGTCGAAATCAGCGAGAACTTCGAGCGCGCCTGGCGCCGTGTCGGCCTGTCACTCGATCGCACCGGCTTTACCGTCGAGGACCGCGACCGCAGCCAGGGCGTGTACTTCGTGCGCTACGTCGATCCAGGCGAAGGCAAGAAGGAGCCGGGCTTCTTCGGCAAGCTCTTTAGCTCGGACAAAGCCACGCCTCCCCTCAAATACCGCGTCCTGGT
>JAJTBK010000293.1 GCA_021286965.1 Comamonadaceae bacterium
GACACCTACCGCTTCACCTCGCAGCAAACGGCGAACACCGACGCGGAAAAGAGCCGCAACTTTGAACTCGGCGCCAAGCTCGACTGGCTCGGCGGCAACCTGTCCACGCGCGGCGCCATCTTCCGTACCGAGAAGTACAACGAGCGCACCACCGACGCCGACTTTGCCGGCGACGCCTACCTGCTCAACGGCAAACGCCACGCCGCCGGCGTCGAGCTCGACGTGGTCGGGCGCATCACGCCGCAGTGGGACGTGTACGCCAGCTACACCTGGATTCCGGTGGCCACCATCGACCAGACGGGCAGCGCCCAAGCCAACACCGTTGGCCAGCGCGTGGGCCTGACGCCCAAGCACAGCGGCAGCATGTGGCTGGGCTACCAAGCCACGCCCAAGCTGCGTCTGGCGGGCGGCCTGCGCGGCGCCTCGACCAACCGCCCGGTCAGCGGCACCACCGGCGCCGCCTCGGCTACAGCACGCGCACCCGGCTACGTGGCCATGGATTTGATGGCGGAGTACCAGTTCACCGACACCGTGTACGCCAAGCTCAACATCACCAATGCCACCAACCGCACCTACGGCGACCAGCTCTACCCCGGCTTCGTCACCCTGGGTGAAGCCCGCAACGTGCGCCTGACCGTCGGCACACGTTTCTAACCCCCTGTAAGAAAGGCCCCACCGCCATGCTGCTGCAAATTCCCGATGTCTTGACGCCCGAAGAAGTCTCTCAAGCCCGGGATTTGCTCCGGGATGCGCCCTGGCAGCACGGGCGCATCTCGGCCGGCGTGCAGGCGGTGCTGGCCAAGAACAACGAGCAACTGCCCGAAGGCTGCACGCAGGCCGTGGCCCTGCGCCAGATCCTGCTGCGCGGGCTCGAACGCAGCGCGCTGTTTTTCTCCGCCGCGCTGCCCAAACACATCTCGCCGCCCATGTTCAACCGCTACGGCGGCAGCGCCAACACCTACGGCAACCACGTCGATAGCGCCGTGCGCTTTCTGCCCGATGGCAAGGGCCGCGTGCGCACCGACGTCTCGTGCACCGTCTTCCTGGCCGAGCCCGAGGAGTACGACGGCGGCGAACTGGTGATCGAGGACACCTACGGCAGCCAGCGCGTCAAGCTCGCTGCCGGCAGCATGGTGGTCTACCCCGGCACCAGCGTGCACCGCGTCGATCCCGTCACGCGCGGACACCGGCTGGCGAGCTTTTTCTGGATCCAGAGCATGGTGCGCAGCGACGAGCAGCGCCGCCTGCTGTTCGACATGGACCAGCACCTGATCGCCCTGCGCCAGCAGGCGGGCGAGGCCGACCCGGCCATCGTCGGCCTCACCGGCAGCTACCACAACCTGCTGCGCATGTGGGCTGACGTTTGAACAAGCACCAACACTTACTATTAAATTGATAGCTGTTCGCGCTTATCTACAAAGCGCTAGCAGCATTTTTTATCCCAAAAACATGCCCATCCCCGCCCTGCAAGCCCTGCCGCCCGGCGTCGTCAACCTGCAAGACCACGAGGACGCGGCACGCCAGCGCCTGGACGCCAACGCCTGGGCCTACTTTGCCGGCGGCGCGGGCGACGAGATCACCCTGCGTGCCAACCGCAGCGCCTGGGATGGCCTCACGCTCACGCCGCGCGTGCTGCGCCCCCTGGTGGGCGGGCACACGCGCTGCACCCTGCTCGGGCGCACGCTGGCACACCCCATCATGCTCGCGCCCGTGGCTTTTCAGCGCCTGGCGCACCCCGATGGCGAACTCGCCAGCGCCTACGCCGCCGCCATGCTCGGCGCCGGCCAGGTGCTGAGCACGCAGTCGAGCATCGCGCTGGAGACCATCGCCCAGGCCGTGCTGCCCGAGCCCACGCGCGGGCCGCTGTGGTTCCAGCTCTACCCACAGCACGACCGGGGCTTTACCCTGGAGCTGGTGCGCCGCGCCGAAGCCGCCGGCTACGAAGCCCTGGTACTGACCGCAGACGCCCCCGTCAGCGGCGCCCGCGACCGCGAACGCCGCGCCGGCTTTCGCCTGCCGCCGGGCGTAGAGGCTGCCAACCTCGCCGGCCTGGCAGTGCCCCCGCCACGGGAGCTGGCGCCCGGCCAGAGCGCCCTGTTCGACGCCCTGCTGCACCAAGCCCCCACCTGGGACGACCTGGCCTGGCTACAAGCGCACACGCGCCTGCCGATCCTGCTCAAAGGCATCCTGCACCCCGACGATGCGCGCCTGGCCTGTGAGCTGGGCGCGGCCGGCCTGATCTGCTCCAACCACGGCGGGCGCACGCTCGACACCGCCCCGGCCACGGCGCGTGTGCTCGCGCGCATCTGCGCCGCCACCGAGGGGCGCGTGCCGGTGCTGGTCGATGGCGGCATCCGCCGGGGCACCGACGTGCTCAAGGCCCTGGCCCTGGGCGCCAGCGCCGTGCTGGTGGGCCGCCCCATCGTCTGGGGCCTGGCCAATGCTGGCGCCGCCGGCGTGGCGCACGTGCTGCGCCTGCTGCGCGACGAGCTCGAAATCGCCATGGCCCTGACCGGCTGCCACACCCTGGCCGACGCCGGCCCCTGGCTGCTCGACACCCAATGATTGCAAATGCGATGAATTCGCATTTATAATTTCAATCATCGTTCAACAGCCAGCCCGACCGGCCCGCCACCATGATTGTCTGTGTCTGCCGCCGCATCTCCGACCGCGAAATCGCCCGCCACGCCCGTGCCGGCATGAGTTTTGACGAGATCCAGTTCGAACTCGGCGTGGCCACGCAATGCGGCTGCTGCGAGAGCAGCGCCCGCAACGTGGTGGCGCAGTGTTGCGCCAGCCAGCCAGTGGCCGCCCTGCGCAAGGAAGCGCAAGCCGGCTGCTGCTCTGCCCAGGGTGCCCCATGCCACTGCTCACCAGCCTCGCTGCCAGTCTGATCTTCGTCATGGGTTCGGCCTGGTGGATCTTCCGCTCCTAGCCGCTCACGTGCCACCCACCCGCTGGGCCACTAAACTTCCCCCTCTTCCACCGCCCGGGCTGCCTGCCGGGCGCCGCGCCGCCTGCAGCCCCTGTCTATGTCTTCTTCCGATCGATTCGCCCCGGCCACTGGCCTGAGCCGCAACGCCGTCATTGCCCTGTCCGTCGTCGTGCTGCACGTGCTGGCACTGTGGGCGCTGCAGTCGGGCCTGTTGCGCCGTGC
>JAJTBK010000338.1 GCA_021286965.1 Comamonadaceae bacterium
GCAGGGGGCCTGCGGGCGGCGCGCCTTCCTCGGCCTGCTCGGCCTGTCGGCCCTGTGCACCAGCGGCTGCGCCGTCGGACCTGACTTCGTGCGCCCCGCCAGCCCCGCGCCACAACAGCTCACGCGCACGCCGCTGGCGACCGCCGGCCATGCGGGCCCAGTCGGCCCGGCCTGGTGGCAGGCGTTTGGCATCCCGGCCCTCGACGCCCTGGTGCAGGAGGCCCTCGAACGCAGCCCGAACATCGAGGCCGCCCAGGCCCTGCTGCGCGCCGCGCAGCACAACACCATCGCCCAGCGCGGCTTTTTCTACCCCACGGTACAGCTGGGCTACAGCCGCACCCGCCAAAACGTGGGCGACTCCCTGGCATCACCGCTCAGCAGCAACGACACGCTCTACAGCTACCACACGGCGCAGCTGAGCGTGAGCTACCAACCCGACCTCCTGGGCAGCAACCGCCGCCAGGTCGAGGGCCTGGCGGCGGCCGAAGAGGCGCAGCGCCTGCAGCTGCAGGCCGCGCGCCTGACGCTCGCCAGCAACATCGCCGGGGCCATGCTCCAGGCGGCCACACTCGATGAACAAAGCCGCCTCATCACACAGGCGATTGCAGCGGCACGCGCGCAGCTGGGCCATATGCAACGCCAACAGGCCCTGGGCTACGCCAGTGGCTTGGACGTGGCCACCCAGCAAACCCTGCTGGTGCAAATGGAACAAAGCCTGCCGCCCCTGCGCAAGCAGCTGGAGCAAACACTCAACCTGCTCGCCACCCTGGCCGGGCGTACGCCCGACGCCGCGCCGCAGGTGCCGCCGCTGTCGGCCTTCAAGCTACCGGCGCTGCCGCAGGTGGTTGCGTCCACCCTCGTGGCGCAGCGCCCGGATGTACGCCTGGCCGAAGCGAATGCGGCGCAGGCCTGCGCCGCCATAGGCGTCGCCCAGGCGGCACGCCTGCCGCAACTGAGCCTGACGGCAGCACTCGGCGGCGGTGCCACCAGCGTGGCCAGCATGTTCGCCAGTGGCAACGCCACCTGGTCCTGGGGGGCCAACCTGCTGCAACCCCTGTTTGCCGGCGGCACGCTGCTGGCACATCAAAAAGCCGCTGAGGCCAGCTACGACGCCGCCCTCGCCACCTACCAGGGTACGGCCCTGGCCGCCTTCCAGGACGTGGCCAATGCCCTGTATGCGCTGGACATCGATACCCAGGCGCTGGCACTGGCCGAGGACGGCGCGCACGCGAGCGAGCGCACTCTCACGCTCACCCGCATACAGCGCCAGCAGGGCTACAGCGCCGAGCCCGCAGTACTCGCGGCCGAGCAATCCTGGCTGCAAGCACGCGCCGCCCAAACGGCAGCGCGCGGCGCCTTGCTCGGCGATGCCGTGGCGCTGTACCAGGCGCTGGGCGGAGGCGTGCTCGACTGAGAATGTGCACGTTCTGAGAACGCGACGCAAAAAAGCCCGCTACCGGATCGGCAGCGGGCCTGCATACGGGTGCAGTACTGTCAACGCGGCTTGCGCGGCGCCATGCCCATGGCTTCCTTGTGCTTGTTGACGCGGTCTTTTTTCCGTTGCTCGATTTTTTCCATGGCCTTGCGTTTGGTGTAGCCGGTGGCGTCGGCCCAGGCCCACCACAGGGCTGTGAGCGCATAGGGCGCCAGCACCCACCACCAGGACCAAGTGGCGACAGGGCCGATCTCGAAGTATTTGAGCAGCGTCAGAACAAGCGCTAATCCCAGCATGTACATGTCGGCCTCCGTGGACAAAACAGCAAAATCCGTGGCCCCCGGTCAACCAAGGACACTACAATTTCGTTTGGATCAATAGTAACCCAACCACAGGAGAGCCTCCGATGAACCGTGTCCTGATCGCCCTCGCCCTGGCAGCCACCGCCGCCGCTCCCGCCATGGCTGACGAAGCCCTGGCCAAGTCCAAGAACTGCCTGGCTTGCCACTCTGTGGACAAGAAGCTGGTCGGCCCGGCCTACAAGGACGTGGCCAAGAAGCACGCCGGCCAGAAAGACGCCGAAGCCACCCTGGTCGAGCACATCATGAAGGGCAGCAAGGGCGTGTACGGCCCGGTCCCGATGCCCCCGAACGCCAACGTGAACGAAGCCGAAGCCAAGAAGCTGGCCGGCTGGATCCTGTCGCTCAAGTAAGCCACAGCGTCCACCGTCCCCAACCGCAGCGCCCGCGCTGCGGTTTTTTTTTGCCTGCCGTGCCCGTCATGAAGGCGTCACAGCCGCTCCGGATAGTGCCAGCCGCACTCTTACTTTTTCGGAGCATTCATGCAACTTCGGTTCACAGCCCTGGCCGCAGCCGCCAGCCTGGCCCTGGCAGCCTGCGGTGGTTCGGGCAGCGATAGCCCGGCAACGCCCGCCGGCGCGCCCAAAAACATCATCTTCTTCCTCGGCGACGGCATGGGCCTGACGACTCAGACGGCAGCGCGCATCTACAAGGTCGGCGAAGACGGCGAGCTGACCATGGACAAGCTGCCCGAAACGGCCTTCATCCGCACCTACTCGAACAACGCCCAGGTGACCGACAGCGCGCCCTCCATGGCGGCGTACATGACCGGTGTGAAGATGAACAACGAAGTCATCTCCATGACGCCCGAGACGCGCGCCTTCGACGCCAGCGGCAAGGACTACATCAGCGGCGCCGACAGCACCTGCCCCACCAGCGGCAACGGCCAGGCCGTGGCCACGCTGCTCGAACTGGCCAAGGCTGCCGGCATGGGTACGGGCGCAGTCACGACCACGCGCATCACGCACGCCACCCCGGCCGCCACCTACGCCCACATCTGCCACCGCGATGGTGAAAACGCCATTGCCGCCCAGGCCGTGCCCGGCGGCGCCGGCTTCAACAGCGCCCTGGGCGACGGCGTGGACGTGCTGCTCGGCGGCGGGCGCCAGTTCTTCCTGCCGACGGCTGCCGGCGGCAAGCGCACCGATGGCCGCGACCTGACGGCCGAACTCAAGGCCAAGGGCTACACCTACGTGCAAAACAAGACCGAGTTCGACGCCGCCGCACCCGCCGCAACGAAGAAGCTCATCGGCCTGTTCACCAACAGCCACATGGCCTACGACACGGACCGCGACGCCAGCAAGGAACCGAGCCTGGCCGAGATGACCGACAAGGCGATCGAGCTGCTGGCCAAGAACAACAAGGGCTTCTTCCTCATGGTCGAGGGTGGGCGCATCGACCATGCGCTGCACGAAACCACAGCACGCAAGGCGCTGCAGGACACGGTGGCCTTCGACGATGCCATCGCCCGCGCCCTGGACAAGATGCAGGCCAAAGACCCGGGGCTGAAGAACACCCTCGTCGTCGTCACCGCCGACCACGACCACACCCTGGTGCTCAACGGCTACGCCGCCCGCACCGGCCCGACCACCGCCAGCAACCCGGGCGTGCTCGGCCTGCTGCGCAACTTCGTCGATGGCAGCCTGGGCACCGACCTGGGTGGCAATCCCTTCACCATCATCGGCTTTGGCAACGGTGAAAACCGCGCCAACGTCCGCACCGCACTGACCGACGCCCAGGTGGCCGACAAAAACTACCACCAGGAGGCCGTGATCCCCATGGCCGCTGGCAGCGAGACCCATGGCGGCACCGACGTCTTCCTGGGCGCCACCGGCAAAGGTGCCGATCTGTTCAGCGGCGCCCTCACCAACACCGAAGTGTTCGGCCTGATCCGCAAGGCCAGCGGCCTGTAAACCAGAGATCACCCCATGAAAAAAGCACTGCACCACATCACCCGCACCGCCGCCCTGCTGCTGGCCACCACCAGCGCCAGCTGGGCCGCCGGCGAGGCCACCAACGTCATCTTCTTCCTCGGTGACGGCATGGGCCCGACCACCGTCACCGCCAGCCGCATCTACAAAGTGGGCGAAGCCGGCCAGCTGACGATGGAGAGCCTGCGTCGCACGGCACGCATCCGCACCTTCTCCAACGATGCGCAGACCACCGACAGCGCCCCGTCCATGGCCGCCTACATGACCGGCGTGAAGATGAACAACGAAGTCATCTCCATGAGCGCCGACACCCACGCCTACAACGGCACCAAGCCCTACCTGAACGGCACCGACAGCGCCTGCCCCGCCAGCGGCAACGGCCAATCGGTGCCCACGCTGCTCGAACTGGCCAAGGCCGCCGGCAAGTCGGTGGGTGCGGTGACGACCACGCGCGTGACCCATGCGACACCGGCCGCGACCTTCGCCCACGTCTGCCACCGCGACGCCGAGAACACCATCGCCGCCCAGGCCGTGC
>JAJTBK010000379.1 GCA_021286965.1 Comamonadaceae bacterium
CAGCTGCACAACCGCAGCCGCAGCGACACCAACGACACCAACGGCCCGCGCGTCTGGAACGTGCTCAAGTTCTAACCCACCTTTTTGACCTGCCGCGCGCCGCCCCGGCGGCGCGCGCCCCTGCCATGGCCGTTTTCACCACCGTCTCCGAACCAGAAGCCCAGGCGCTGCTCACGCGCCTGTCCCTGGGCCAGCTCACCGGCCTGCGCGGCATCCAGGGCGGCATCGAGAACACCAACTACTTCCTGAGCAGCACCCAGGGCGAGTGGGTACTGACCCTGTTCGAGCGCCTGAGCGCCACGCAGCTGCCGTTCTACCTGCACCTGATGAAGCACCTGGCGCACCATGGCATCCCCGTGCCCGACCCGCAGGCCGAGGCGCGCAGCGGCGCCATCTTGCACCAGGCGTGCGGCAAGCCCGCCCCCGTGGTGCAAAAGCTCGCCGGCCACAGCCAGCTCGCGCCCGAGGCCGTGCACTGCGCCGCCGTGGGCGCCATGCTGGCGCAGATGCACCTGGCCGGGCAAAGCTTTGAGCGCAGCCAGCCCAACCTGCGCGCCCTGCCCTGGTGGAACGAAACCGCGCCGCTGGTACTGCCCTACCTCGACGAGGAACAGGCCGCGCTGCTGCGCGCCGAGCTGGCGTACCAGAACCACATCGCCAGCAGCAGCGCCTACGCCGCCTTGCCGCGCGGCCCGATCCACGCCGACCTGTTCCGCGACAACGTCATGTTCGACGGCACGCAGCTGACCGGCTTCTTCGATTTTTACTTCGCCGGCATCGACCACTGGCTGTTCGACCTGGCCGTGTGCCTGAACGACTGGTGCATAGACCTGCCCAGCGGCGCGCACGACAGCGCCCGCGCCCAGGCGCTGCTCGCCGCCTACCAGGCGGTGCGCCCGCTGACGCCGGCCGAGCGCGAGCTGCTGCCCGCGCTGGCGCGCGCCGGCGCGCTGCGCTTTTGGATCTCGCGCCTGTGGGACTTCTACCTGCCGCGCGAAGCCGCGCTGCTGCAGCCGCACGACCCCGGGCACTTTGAACGCGTGCTGCGCCAGCGCGTGGCCCACCCACTGCGACTGGACACACTATGAAGCTACTGCTCGTGCGCGCCAGCGCCGGGGTGAGATGGGTGCAGCAGGGCGTGCGCACCTTCTGGCGCCAGCCGCTGGCGCTCACCGGGCTGTTCTTCATGGCCATGGCGGCGATGTCGCTGATCACGCTCATCCCCCTGGTCGGCCCGGCGCTGGCACTGGCGCTGCTGCCGGCGGCGCAGCTGAGCATGATGGTGGCCACGGCCGAAACCCTGCAAGGCCGCTTTCCGCTGCCGGCGCTGGTGCTGGTGGCCTTTCGCAGCGGCGCCGAGCGGCGCCAGTCCATGCTGGTGCTGGGCGCACTCTACGCCGGCTGCTTTCTGGCGCTGATCGGGCTGTCGGCCGCCGTCGATGGCGGCCAGTTCGCCCGCGTCTACCTCGGCGGCGAGCCGCTGACGCGCGAGATTGCCGCCAACGGCGACTTCCAAAGCGCCATGTGGCTGACGCTGCTGCTGTACCTGCCGCTGTCGGCCCTGTTCTGGCACGCACCGGGCCTGGTGCACTGGCACGGCGTGCCGCCGGTGAAGGCCCTGTTTTTCAGCGCCGTCGCCTGCCTGCGCAACCTCTGGGCCTTCGCCCTGTTCGGCCTGGCGTGGCTGGCGGTGTTCACCGCCGCCGGCCTGGTGGTGGCCATTGCCACCGGCTTCGTCGCCGTCTTCATGGGCCTGGCGGCGCACGGGCTGATGCTGCTGGGCGCGATGCTGCTGGCGGCGATGTTCTTCAGCTCCATCGTCTTTACCTTCCGCGACTGCTTTGGCGCGCCGGAATAAACCCACGCAGCGCACGCCATGACAGCCGACGGCTCGGACGAGAACCAGATCCTGGTGCCACCTTCCTTCGTGGCCCTGTACAGCAGCCCCCAGGGGCGCCTGCAATGCCGCCCCGATGCGCTGCGCGCACGCTACGAGCTGTGCGAGGACCTGGCCAGCGCCCTCGTCGAGCAGGCGCAGCAGCTCTACCACGGCCCCTGCCCGAGCGAACCGCAGGTGCTGCTGTCGCTGCACCAGGCCCTGGCCGCGCCCGAGGCCGGGCTCACGCCCGCCGAGGCCCGATGGTGCATACAGCGCCTGGCCGAGCTGCTGGCCTGGCCCTGCCCGCTGCTGGGCGCATAAGCATCAATCCACCGGCGTGAGCTTGGCCACCGCCAGCGCCAGCCACTTGCAGCCGTGGCGTGGGAAGTTGATGTAGGCACGGGCGTCGGCACCAGCGCCTTCGAGCGCCAGCACGGCGCCTTCGCCAAACTTGGTGTGAAACACCTTCTGCCCCACGCGCAGGCCCGCCACAGTGCGCGCATTGCTGCCGGGCATGGGCGCCGGGGCCGTACTTTTAGAGCCAAATTGGCCTGAAGCGCCCGCCCAGTA
Source organism: Comamonadaceae bacterium (assembly GCA_021286965.1). GTDB lineage: Bacteria > Pseudomonadota > Gammaproteobacteria > Burkholderiales > Burkholderiaceae_C > Paenacidovorax. The sequence continues at coordinate 2,450 of JAJTBK010000379.1, forward strand.
AGCGCCAGGAGCTCTCGTATTCATAGCGCCTGCGGCTCCCGATCCCGCCGCCGGGCGCGCTGGCGAGAGGCGCTTGAGGCATTCCTCGGGGAGCTCGTCCAAAAAGCGGCTCGCCAGGTTGTAGCGCGTCTGGCCGTGCAGCAGCCGCGTTTGCGCGTGGCTCAGGTACAGGCGCTGGCGCGCACGGGTGATGGCGACGTACATCAGGCGGCGCTCTTCCTCCATGCCCTGTTTGTCGCTGGCGGCGTTGGCGTGCGGGAACAGCTCTTCTTCCAGCCCGCCGATGAACACGGCGTCAAATTCCAGCCCCTTGCTGGCGTGCACGGTCATGAGCTGCACCGCATCCTGCCCGGCCTGGGCCTGGTTGTCGCCCGCCTCCAGCGCGGCGTGGGTGAGAAAGGCCACCAGCGGCGACTGCGTCTCGCCGGTGTCGGCGTCGATCGGCGGCATCTGCAGCGGCTGATCGAGGTCCAGGCCCTGGCTGGCCGGGCTTTGCGTCAGCGCCACGGCGTCGCGGCCAAAGCCTTCCTGGGTGACGAAGCTCTCGGCGGCGTTGACCAGTTCCTGCAAGTTCTCGATGCGGTCCTGGCCCTCTTTCTCGCTGCGGTAGTGCGCCAGCAGGCCGCTCGCTTGCAGCATGTGCTCGATGATCTGGCGCAGGCTCTGGCCCTCGGCCGCCTCGCGCAGCAGCTGCAACAGCGCCACGAAGGCGCTGAGCTTGGCGCCCGCCGCCCCCGGCACGCTGGCGACGGCGTCGTGCAGCGTGCAGCCCTGGGCGCGGGCCTGGTCCTGCAGCACTTCGAGCGAGCGCGCGCCAATGCCGCGCGCCGGGAAGTTGGCCACGCGCAAAAAGCTGTTGTCGTCCTGCGGGTTCTCGATCAGGCGCAGGTAGGCCAGGGCGTGCTTGATCTCGGCGCGCTCAAAAAAGCGCAGGCCGCCATAGACGCGGTAGGGCAGGCCGGCGTTGAAGAGCTGGCTCTCGATGACGCGGCTTTGCGCGTTGCTGCGGTAGAGGATGGCGACCTCGCGCCGCGCCAGCCCCTCCTGGCGCGTGAGCTGGGTGATTTCCTCGACCATCCAGCGCGCCTCGTCGATGTCGCTGGCAGCCTCGAACACGCGCACCGGCTCGCCCGCGCCCTGGCTGGTGCGCAGGTTTTTGCCCAGGCGGCCCTGGTTGTGGCTGATGAGCTGGTTGGCGCAGTCCAGGATGTGGCTGTGGCTGCGGTAGTTTTCTTCGAGCTTGATGGTCTGGCGCACGCCGAATTCACGCACGAAGTCCTGCATATTGCCCACACGCGCACCGCGAAAGGCGTAGATGCTCTGGTCATCGTCGCCCACGGCCATGACGCTGCCCTGCGCCTGCAGGTGCCCGCCCTCCTCGTCGCCCGCGAGCTGCTTGAGCCACAGGTACTGCAGGCGGTTGGTGTCCTGGAACTCATCGACCAGGATGTGGCGAAAGCGCCGCTGGTAGTGCACGCGCAGCGGGTCGTTGTCGCGCAGCAGCTCGTAGGAGCGCAGCATCAGCTCGCCAAAATCGACCACGCCCTCGCGCTGGCACTGCTGCTCGTAGAGCTGGTAAATCTCCACCTTCTTGCGCCCCTCCTCATCGTGGCTGGGCACGTTGCGCGGGCGCAGTCCCTCTTCCTTGCAGTTGGCAATGAAATACTGCAGCTGCTTGGGCGGAAAGCGCTGCTCATCGACGTTGTGCTCCTTGCACAGGCGCTTGAGGGCCGAGAGCTGGTCTTGCGTGTCAAGGATCTGAAACGTCTGCGCCAGCCCCGCCGCCTGGTGGTGCGCACGCAAAAGCCGGTTGCACAGGCCGTGGAAGGTGCCGATCCACATGCTGCGCACATTCACCGGCAGCATGGCCGCCAGGCGCGCCTGCATTTCCTTGGCCGCCTTGTTGGTGAAGGTGACAGCCAAAATGCCGCCGGGCGTGGCCAGGCCCTGCTGCAGCAGCCAGGCAATGCGCGTGGTCAGCACCCGGGTTTTGCCCGAGCCGGCCCCAGCCAGAATGAGGGCATGGCCTGCAGGCAGGGTGACGGCGGCGAGCTGCTCGGCGTTCAGGCCCGCGAGCAGGGGGGAAGAAGAAGCGTGGGAATGCATCGGCCGATTGTAAAAACCCTGCCCCGGCAAGCCGGTACAATCAAGCACCGGGCCCAAGTTTCTTGATGCCCGGTTTTTTTGTGCCTGCGCACACGCAGGGTTCGGCACCGGCTGCCACGCCGCTGCCCACAAAGCCGGTTTCAAGCCAAGCGCCCCACGCCCGCGCCATCCGGTGCGGACGACCTTTTCAAAGGAGCTTGGAACCTCATGGAAATCTTCGACTACGACAACATCCTGCTGCTGCCGCGCAAGTGCCGCGTGCAAAGCAGCGCCGAGTGCGACGCCAGCGTGGAGCTGGGCGGGCGCCGCTTCAAGCTGCCCGCCGTGCCCGCCAACATGAAGACGGTGGTGGATGAAAAAATCTGCACCTGGCTGGCGCAAAACGGCTACTTCTACGTCATGCACCGCTTCGACCTGGACAACCTGCAGTTCGTGCGCGATATGCACGCCAAGGGTTGCTACGCCTCGATCTCGCTGGGCGTGAAGGCGCCCGATTACGCCACCGTCGATCGCTTCGTCGCCGAGGGCCTGACGCCCGAGTACGTCACCATCGACATCGCCCACGGCCATGCCGACAGCGTCAAGGAGATGATCCAGTACCTCAAGGCCCACCTGCCCGGCGCCTTCGTCATTGCCGGCAACGTCGGCACGCCCGAGGCCGTGATCGACCTGGAGAACTGGGGCGCCGACGCCACCAAGGTCGGCATCGGCCCGGGCAAGGTCTGCATCACCAAGCTCAAGACCGGCTTCGGCACCGGCGGCTGGCAGTTGTCGGCCGTGAAATGGTGCGCGCGCGTGGCGACCAAGCCCATCATCGCCGACGGCGGCATCCGAAGCCACGGCGACATCGCCAAGAGCATCCGCTTTGGCGCCACCATGGTGATGGTGGGCTCGCTGTTTGCCGGCCACGAGGAATCGCCCGGCAAGACCGTGGAGGTGGACGGCGAGCTGTTCAAGGAGTACTACGGCTCGGCCAGCGACTTCAACAAGGGCGAGTACAAGCACGTCGAGGGCAAGCGCATTCTGGAGCCCGTCAAGGGCAAGCTGGCCGAAACCCTGATCGAGATGGAGCAGGACGTGCAAAGCTCCATCAGCTACGCCGGCGGCAAAAAGCTGCTGGATATCCGCAAGGTGAACTACGTCATCCTCGGCGGCGACAACGCCGGCGAGCACCTGCTGATGTAAAGCCCCAGGCCCGTGCTACAGGCGCAGCAGGTTCTGCGCCATGTGGTGCAGGTCGTGGCCGGGCTGGGCCAGCGCGTCGAGCATGGCGTAGTGGTTCAGCCCCGGCAGCACCTGGCAGCGCGGCACGGCGTGCGAGTGCCAGCGCGCCTCGATCAGGCGGCACTGGCGCTGGTATTCCTCGCTCTCCTCGCCGCCGACCACGGCGTGCAAAATACCCTCGGTCGGCGCCGACAGCAGGGCCGGGCTAAAGCGCTCGACCTGGTCGTCGGTCAGCTGCAGCACGGCCTGCAAAAACGGCGTGTGCATGAGCGGCGTCAGGTCGTGCAGCCCCGAAATGGAAAGCGCATTGCGCACCAGCGTCTCGGGCAAATCGCCCGCGCCCATCAGCGGCCAGGCGCTGGTCAGCAGCAGCGCCGCCAGGTGCCCACCAGCGCCGTGGCCGACGGCCGTAATGCGTGCCCGATCCCCGCCATGGGCGCCAATGTGGCGCCAGACCCAGGCCAGTGCCGCCTCCACCTGGCGCGCAATCTGCGCAATCGTGATGCCATGCCCGGCGGCGCCCGGGCACAGGCCATAGTTGGGCAGCACGACGCAAAAACCGGCGCGAACGAAAGGTGCGGCCAAAAAGGAATAGTCCGACTTGTCGCCCCCGCTCCAGCCCCCGCCATGCAGGAACACCAGCACCGGCACCTCGGCCTGCTGCTGGTCGCCGGGGAACACGTCCAAACGCTCGCTCGCCTGGTTGCCATAGGCCATGTCGAGCACCCCAGGCAACGCCTGGCGCGCCAGCGCCGAGGCCGCCAGCCAGCGCTGCAGGTACTGCCGGTACTCCGGCACCTGGGCACGGTGGTTGTACATGCGCCCGAGCCAGGCCGGGTCGAAAGACTGCGTTTCCATGCCAAACTCCTTGGAAGCTGTGGATGAACCTGTGGCCCCTGTTTGTACTGACCCTGCTCCGGCAACCGCACCCATGAACCCCACCCCTTTGCGCATCGCCGTGCTCGGCACCGGCATGATGGGCCTGCCCATGGCACACCGCCTGTGCCAGGCCGGCCACCAGGTGCACGCCTGGAACCGCACCCCGGCCAAGGCCGAACCCCTGGCCGCCGATGGTGCCCAGCTGCACGCCAGCGCCGCCAGCGCCGCCGCAGCCGCCGACATCACCTTGAGCCTGCTGGAAAACGGCAGCGTCGTCAATCAGGTACTGTTCGCCCAGGGCGCGGGCGCCGCCATGCGCCCAGGCAGCCTGTTCATCGACATGGCCTCGATCCAGCCACGCGAGGCGCGCGCGCACGCGCAGCAGCTCGCCGCCAGCGCCGTCGCCTGCCTGGATGCGCCCGTCTCTGGCGGTACCGTGGGCGCGCAGGCCGGCACCCTGGCCATCATGGCCGGTGGCGAGGCGGCGGATTTTGCCCGCGCCGCGCCGGTGTTTGCCGCCCTCGGGCGCGCCACCCACGTCGGCCCGCACGGCGCTGGGCAATTGACCAAGCTGGCCAACCAGATGATCGTCGGCATCACCATCGGCGCCGTCGCCGAAGCCCTGCTGCTGGCCGCCAAGGGCGGCGCCGACATGGCGCGCGTGCGCGAGGCCATCAGCGGCGGCTTTGCCGACAGCCGCATCCTGCAGCTGCACGGCGCGCGCATGGTGCAGCGCGACTTCACCCCGGGCGCACGGATGCAGGTGCAGCTCAAGGACATGCGCAACGCCCTGGCCACAGCACAAGAGCTTGGTTTTGAGGCCCCCATCACAGCCCTGTTTGAAACCCTGTACGCCAGCGGCATCGCACATGGCCTGGGCACGCTCGACCACAGCGGCCTGTTCATGGAGCTGGCGCAGCGCAACGCCATGGCCTGATTTTTTGCCCGGGCAGCATCTGATTTCTTCAGACAACAGAAAAAATCGTGCATAATCTCGTTCTCTGCTGCAGCGCAGTCAGAGACAAAAGAGGGGGCTCTTAGCTCAGTTGGTAGAGCAGCGGACTCTTAATCCGTTGGTCGAAGGTTCGAATCCTTCAGGGCCCACCAGCAACACCGAGATCAAAGCACTTGCACGAGCAATCGTCAGGTGCTTTTTTCGTTGGGCTTTTTGCCCCTACTCCCCCAAAGGCATTTCATGCACCCCCACGCCGAAGACCTCTGGCGCGGCCCACGCTGGCTGCTGGCCATCTTGCTAGCCCTGCTCGGCATGGTCGGGCCGTTCTCCATCGACACCTACCTGCCGGCCTTCCCCGCCATTGCCCAGGCGCTGGCGGCAACGCCGGTGCAGATGCAGCAGACGCTGTCGGCCTACCTGTTCGCCTTTGCCTTCATGACGCTGTTCCACGGTGCACTCTCCGACAGCTTCGGGCGCCGCCCGGTGGTGCTGTGGGGCCTGGCGGTGTTCACCCTGGCCTCGGCCGGCTGCGCGCTGGCGCAGAACATTGGCGCGCTGGTGGTGTTTCGCGCCCTGCAGGGGCTCTCCGCCGGGGCCGGCATCGTGGTCTCGCGCGCCGTCATCCGCGACATGTTCCCGCCTGCGCAAGCGCAACAGGTGATGAGCCAGGTGACGATCTTTTTTGGCATTGCACCAGCGATTGCACCCATCGTCGGCGGCTGGGTCTCGGTGTATCTGGGCTGGCACAGCGTGTTCTGGTTTTTGACCGGCGTTGGCGTGCTGCTGTGGCTGGCCAATTGGCGCCTGCTGCCCGAAACCCTGCGCCCGAGCGAGCGCCAGCCACTGCACATGCGCCACCTGCTGGCCGGCTACTGGGAGCTGGGCAGCAGCCCGCGCTTCGTGCTGCTGGCGCTGGCCAGCGGCATCCCGTTCAACGGCATGTTCCTGTACGTGCTCTCGGCCCCCGCCTTCCTGGGCGACATCCTGGGACTGGCGCCAACACAGTTCTTCTGGCTCTTTCTCGTCACCATCGCCGGCATCATGGGCGGCGCCTGGGTCAGCGGCCGCCTGGCGGGCAAGATCGCGCCCAAGCGCCAGATCCGCCACGGCTTTCTCATCATGCTGCTGATGGCATTGACCAACCTGGGCGGCAACCTGCTGGCCGCCCCTGCCCTGCCCTGGGCGCTGCTGCCAATCGGCATTTTTTCCTTTGGCTGGGCACTGATGGTGCCCGTGGTCACCCTGCTGGTGCTCGACCTGTTCCCGCAGCGCCGGGGCATGGCCTCGTCGCTGCAGGCTTTTGTGGGCGCCAGCGCCAACGGCCTGGTGGCCGGCCTGCTGGCCCCGCTGGTGATGCACTCGGCCATGGCCCTGGCCGCCACATCGCTGGCGCTGATGCTGATCGGGCTACTGGCCTGGATGTACCTGCACCACCGCTGGCCCGACATCGGACGCCACGCCAGTGGCGCGTAGGTGCCGGCGATCGAGCTCCTTGTCCTCGTAGTAGCGCGCCTTGGCAACGTACATCGCCTGGTCGGCGCGCTGCACCACGGCTTCCATGGCCTCGCCCTCGCGGCCACAGGCCAGGCCCATGGAGAGGCTGACGGACTGGCCAGGGTAAAACTGGTTGTTGAGTTCCAGCAGCGACAGGATGCGCTCCTGCGCGGCAAAGGCGCCGCGCTCATCGGTGGCCGGTAGCAGGACGACGAATTCGTCGCCGCCAATGCGCGCCGCGCAGGCCGGGGCATCCACCGCCTTCGCCAGCACCTCGCCAACTCGGCGCAGCATGGCATCGCCAGCGGCATGGCCATGTTCGTCGTTCGCCTCTTTCAGGCTGTTGAGATCCATCGCCAGCACCGCCACCGGCCAGGGACCTTTGCGCGTCAGGCGGTTGAGCTCCTCCATGTAGTAGGCGCGGTTGCGCAACTGGGTCAGCACGTCGTGCTTGCCCAGGTATTCGAGGTAGCTTTCGGCCTTTTTGCGCGCCGTGATGTCGATCAGCGACAGCAGCACCAGGCTCCAGTCCTCGGCATGGGTCGCAAGCACGGCAAACTGCATGTGGATGTGCAGCGCATCGCCGGAGAGGGCGTAGTTCACCACCTCGCGCTGCTGCACCAGCTTGCCATCCCACAGATCCTGCAGCTGCTCGGCAAAGGAGTGGAGCATCTCGCCCCGAAAAATCTGCGCCGTGCTGTTCAGGAGCTCACCCTTGCTGGCGGCACCAAACAGATTCAGGGTCTGGCGATTGACGTCAATGACGCGGATCTCCTGGATGCAGCGGCTGACGAACTCCGGGTGCACCTTGAGGAACGTGGCGAAGTCGGAAATGCCGATGGCCCGCACCTCGTCGAGCAGGCGCTTGACCTGGCTGAAGTCCTCCACCCACAGCGACACCGGCGAGTACTCGAACAAATCGCAAGCATAGCGCTGGCTCTGGCGCAGGCGCTCGCCAGCCTGCACCTCGGCCGTCACGTCTTCGAGCGACACCAGCACCCGGCGCCAGTCACCTTCGTACCCTGGCAGGATGCGCGCCTGCACGCGCACGTCCAGGCGCCGCCCATCGAGGGCATAGTTCACCGTCTGCGTGGCAAAGCCCTGGCCGCCCTCCCACAGCTGCACCAGCTCATCGATGGCGCGCTGGTGCATGTCGCCACGGAACACCTCGGCCAGGCGCGCAATCAGCGTCTGCTGGTCTGGGGCGGCGAACAGCTCCAGCGTGCGCTGGTTGACCCGCAACACCCGGTAGGCGGCACTGCACTCCTGCACCCGCTCGGGCTGCTGCTGCAGGAAGCTGCGCAGATCACGCACCCCGGCAGCACGCCAGCGCTCAAACAATTGCCACAGGGCGCTGTAGTCTTCCAGCCACAGGGAGACGGGGGCCAGGTCGAACATGGCCTCGCTTGCCACGTCGAATGTCACATCGGATACCACGGTCAATACCTCCGCCGCGCATTATCCCGACGCCCCTGGCAAGCAGCGGGTTCGGGCATAAAAAAACCGGCCCCAAGGAGCCGGTTCGATGCATTAGCGTGCCGGACGCTTGTGCGGCACAAAGGGCTTGCCGCCGCCAGCATTGCCAGGCTTGGCAAAGCCGCCGGGCTTGCGCCCCCAGTCGCCGCGCGGCGCAGCGTCGGCGCGGCCATTGCCGCCCCAGTTGCCGCCACGGCCGGCGTCGTTGAAGCCACCACGGCCAGCGCTTTCGCGGTTGAAGTGACCGTGGCCATGGCCACCACCGTGACCACCGTCGCCAAAGCCGCCCTTGCGGCCATAACCATCCTGGTCACGGCGTGCGCCATAGGCACCACGCTCGGGGCGATCGCCGTAGGGACGGCGCTCGGCGAAGCCGCCGCGCTCACCGCCACGGTCACCGCCACGATCGCCACCACCAAAACCACCCCGGTCACCAAAACCACCGCGCCCGCCGTCACGGCCTTCGCTGCGGCCGCCAAAGCGGCGCTCGCCCCGGCCATGGCCACCGTCGCGGCCACCACGGCCACCTTCAGGGCGGCCCTGCGGGAAGCGCTGGGTGGGCTCCAGGCCCGGAATGGTCTCGGCCTTGAACTGCTGGCGGCTGTAGCCTTCGATGTCAAAAATCTTGCGGCGGTCGCGGAATTCGGCAAAGGTCACGGCCAGGCCGTCGCGGCCAGCGCGGCCCGTGCGGCCGATGCGGTGCGTGTAGTCCTCGGCCTTCATCGGCAGGCCGAAGTTGAAGACGTGGGTGATGGTAGGCACGTCGATGCCGCGCGCGGCGACGTCGGTGGCCACCAGGATTTGCACCTGGCCATTGCGCAGCGCCATCAGGCGGCGGTTGCGCAGGCCCTGGCTGAGCGCGCCATGCAGAGCGACGGCAGAAAAACCATCCTGCTGCAGGTCTTGCGCCAGGCCGTCGCACTCGATCTGCGTGCTGGCGAACACCACCGCCTGGTTGATGCTGGCATCGCGCAGCCAGTGGTCGAGCATCTTGCGCTTGTGCTGGGCGTTGTCGGCCCAGAACAGCTTTTGCTGGATGTTGGCGTGCTTTTCCTGCGGCGAGTCGATCTGCACTTTTTGCACCGCCGAGCCGTTGTCGTGCATCACGCGCATGGCCAGCTGCTGGATGCGCGGCGCGAACGTGGCGCTGAACATCATGGTCTGCTTGCGCTGGGCGGTGAGCTGGTTGATCTCCGCCAGGTCGTCGGCAAAGCCCAGGTCGAGCATACGGTCGGCCTCATCGACCACCAGGAACTGCACCTGATCGAGCTTGATCTGCATGGAGCGCTGCAGGTCCAGCAAACGCCCCGGCGTGGCAACGACCAGGTTGGCGTTTTGCAGCTTGGCAATCTGCAGCTGGTAGGGCATACCACCGACCACGTTGGCAATGCGCAGGCCCTTGCAGTGCTTGACCAGCTCGATGGCGTCGTGCGCCACCTGCTGCGCCAGTTCGCGCGTCGGGCACAGCACCAGGGCGCCGGGCACGGCGGCCTTGAAATTGCGTGCATCCGTGGGGTTCTTGCGGCGGGCGCGCTTGGGCGGGGCCTCGCCACGTGCAGCGGCTTCGGCTGCCTGGCGCTCGAATTCAGCGCGCTCACGGGCGATTTGCGCTTCTTGCTGCTGCACCAGGGTGTGCAGCACGGGCAGCAGGAAGGCGGCGGTCTTGCCGCTGCCGGTCTGGCTCGACACCATCAGGTCGATGAAGCGGCCTTCTTCGTCACCGGCACCCATGGCCAGGGGAATGGCCTTTTGCTGCACCGCTGTCGGCTCGGTGTAGCCCAGGTCTTGCACGGCACGCAGCAGCTCGGGCACCAGGCCCAGGCGGGCAAAGCCCTCGGGGAAGGCCGGCGCAGCAACAGGCGCAGGCGCAGTGGTTTCTGCAGTGGCGATGGACGCGGCCACGGCCTCGTCAGCAACAGGCAAAGAGGCAATAGCAGGCACTTGCTCGGCCTGCAGGGCAATAGATTCAGTCATGATTTGCTCACACGAAAAGCGCCGCAGACGCTGTTCTGCGGTGGGCTTCGCTTGATGGCTACAAAACATCAACCATCAAACAAAACCGAAGGCCATAGCGGATGGCCTGGGTGGGCATTGTTTGCAAACGCTGCGGCACGCGAGAGTGGTGCGGCTGGCGTGCAGGGCCCGGTGTGTGAAGGGAGATGCACAAAAAACTTCACCACCCGCAGGTGGTGCAGCCCGCTATTATGGCGGATTAATGGTTTTCCCGCAAGAGGTGCGGCCCCACAGCCCGATCAGAAGCTGGCCAGGGGCGTGGGCTTGCCGGCACGGAAGGTGTTGACCACGGTCGGCGCCTTCAGGCGGTTGCCCTTGTCGTCGTACTCGTAGTTGCCCATCACACCCTTGTAGTTGTTCTGGCGCAGGAAGGCAGCCACCTTGTTCGGGTCGGTCGAACCGCTCTTTTGCATGGCCTCGCCCAGGTTCATGACCTGGTCGTAGTAGAACGGGCTGTAGACGTCCGGGTTCTGGCCAAAGCGCTTCTTGAACTTCTCCTGGAACGCCTTGGCGCCGGCATCATCCTCCATCAGCATCCCGGCGTAGGCGCAGTACACCAGATCGTTGACGGCATCGCCGGCAAGTTTGGCCATTTCCGGGCTGCACAGGGTGTCACCGCCGAGCAGCTTGGCGGTAATACCCAGCTGCTTCATCTGGCGCACCATGGGCGCGGCCTGCGGTGCATAGCCGCCGTAGAAGATCACTTCCGGCTGCTTGGCCTTGAGGCTGGTGAGGATGGCCATGAAGTCGGTGGCCTTGTCGGTGGTGAACTCACGGCCGACGACGGTCAGGCCGTTCTTTTGCGCATCCCTGGCAAACTCGTCGGCCACGCCCTGGCCAAAGGCCGTGCGGTCGTCGATGACGCCAACCTTCTTCGCCTTGAGCGCATTGGCAGCGTAAGCGGCCATGTTGGCGCCGATCTGCGTGTCGCTGGCGACGATGCGGAACACATTCTTGTAGCCGCCCTGGGTGACCTTGGGGTTGGTGCCGACGGTGGACATCAGCACGCCGCCGCCGTCGTACACGCGCGAAGCCGGAATGGCCACGCCCGAGCAGTACGGCCCCATGACGTAGCGCACGCCGGTATCAACGAATTTCTGCGCCACGGCGACGCCGGTCTTGGCGTCGCACTGGTCGTCCTCGGCCACCAGCTCGAACTTGAGCGTCTTGCCGCCGGCCTGCAGCTTGCGCGCGTTCAGGTCTTCGATGGCCAGGCGCACGCCGTTGTCGTTGTCGCGGCCGGCAAAGGTATTCGGGCCCGACAGGGGCGCGCTGTGGCCGATCTTCACGACCTGCTCTTGCGCCTGCACGGCGGCGGCGCAGGCCAGGGCGGCGGCGGCCACCAGGGTGGTTTTGAAAGTGATGCGTTGCATGGGGTTGGCTTCCGGCAAGGGTTACGGGAAAAGGCAGCGGCCGAAGCGACGGGTGGGTAACACCGCGACCCCAGCACCACTGCGCAAGGACAGGGGCGCATGGTAGAGCCGCGACCGAAAAAATCGCACCGGGGTAAACCCTTTATGCAACCATCCATCCCAACACCCCCAGCGGAAGGTGCAACCAACTACACCGCCAGCAAATGCTGGCGGTAGTGCTGCAGTTCGTCGATCGATTCGTGCACGTCGGCCAGCGCGGTGTGCTTTTGCGCTTTCTTGAAGCTGCTGTAGGCCTCGGGCTTCCAGCGTTTGGCCAGCTCCTTGAGCGTGCTGACGTCGAGGTTGCGGTAGTGGAAAAAGGCTTCCAGCTGGGGCATGTACTTGACCAGAAAACGCCGATCCTGGCCAATGGTGTTGCCGCACATCGGGCTGCTGCCCTTGGGCACGTACTGGCTCAAAAAGTCGATCAACTGGCGCTCGGCCTCGGCCTCGGTAATCTCGCTGGCGCGCACCTTGTCGGTCAGGCCGCTCTTGCCGTGCGTGCCCTTGCACCAGGCGTCCATGCCGTCGAGCAGGGCGTCGCTTTGGTGGATGGCGAACACCGGGCCCTCGATGCGCGGCTCCAGGTTCGGGCCGGTGACGACGACGGCGATTTCCATCAGGCGATCGGTTTCGGGCCCCAGGCCGGTCATTTCGCAGGCCAGCCACACCAGGTTTTGGCCAGATTTGGGGAGAAGAGGGGTAGAAATTTCAGACATCCCGGGATTTTCGCCGATCGCCTACACTCGCCGCGCATGAGCCCTTTTGACTCCTTCCCGCCCTCGCTGGCTCTTTCCCTGTTCTTTGTCCTGGCCCTGTGCACCGGGCTCTTGCTCAAGTTCTGGCTGGCTACGCGCCAGATCCGCCACGTGGCACGGCACCGCGCCAGCGTGCCCGCAGCGTTTGCCGAGCGCATCAGCCTGGCGGCGCACCAAAAAGCCGCCGACTACACCATCGCCAAGGCGCGCCTGGGCCTGATCGAGCTGGCCTGGGGCGCAGCCATACTCGTGGGCTGGACGCTGCTGGGCGGGCTCGACGCCCTCAACCAGGCGCTGCTCGCCGCCCTGGGCGGCGGCATGGTGCAGCAGCTGGCACTGCTGGCCTGCTTTGCCCTCATTGGTGGGCTGCTGGAACTGCCGCTGTCGCTGTACGCCACCTTTGGCCTGGAGCAGCGCTTTGGTTTCAACCAGATGACGCCGGCGCTGTGGCTCTCGGACCTGCTCAAATCCACCCTGGTGGGCGCACTGATCGGTCTGCCGCTGGCGGCCCTTATTTTGTGGCTCATGGGCGCAGCAGGCACGCTGTGGTGGCTCTGGGCCTGGGCAGCCTGGATGGGCTTTAACCTGCTGCTGCTGTGGCTCTACCCGAGCTTCATCGCCCCCTGGTTCAACCAGTTCAAACCGCTGCAGGATGCGGCGCTGACGGCGCGCGTGACGGCGCTGATGCAGCGCTGCGGCTTTGCCGCCCAGGGCCTGTTCGTCATGGACGGCAGCCGCCGCAGCGCGCACGCCAACG